>CACZQE010000329.1 GCA_902783205.1 uncultured Lachnospiraceae bacterium
CCTGCGGCCGGAAAGCCTGACGGTACACTCACTTGCCATCAAGCGGGCGGCCAACCTCAACATAGAGATGGAAAAGTACCGGAGTCTGGTAAAAGGGAGCACCAACGAGATGCTCCGCCTGGTGGATGAAACGGCCTCAGATATGGAGATGAGGCCTTATTATATGTACAGGCAGAAAAACATTCCCGGCAACCTGGAGAATATCGGCTACGCCGTGCCCGGCAGGGAATGTCTCTATAATATACTGATGATGGAAGAAAAACAGGACATCATATCCTGCGGCGCCGGGGCGTCAAGCAAGTACCTGTTCCCGCGGGAAAATCGTATCGAACGGACGGAAAATGTAAAGAATCTGGATCATTATATCCGCCGGATCGATGAAATGATCGACAGAAAGAGAGCTTACCTGTCATGAAAACAGAAAGAAAACAATCATTGCAGGAAGGAGAGGGTGGCATGCCCAAAAAGGATAACAGCAGGATACACGATCTGGAAACACCCTTGCAGGATACCCTGGGAGAGCAGCTGGTCCACGGGATCATCGTCAGCAATCTGGCTTCTCTGATCGGGAGAGAGATGAATCTTGACGAAGAAGACTGCCATAAGCTGGCCATAGCAGGACTGGTACATGATATCGGAAAGCTCCGTCTCCGCTCCTATGTGTATGATGAGAAGGAAGCGAAACTGGACATTGATGAGCTCCGCTATGTGCGTCTGCACTCGACACTGGGCTATGCCATATTGAAGGAATACGATTATTGCGATGAGATCCTGACGGCAGTGCTCTATCACCATGAGAACGCGGACGGCAGCGGTTATCCCAATAACCTTAAAGGAGACGAGATACCGCTTTTCGCAAGAATTTTAAGAGTCTGCGACGCATTTGGTGCCCTGATATCAAACCGGCCGGTAAGAGGAGCTTTTGACATGGAGACGGCACTCTCCATCATGATCGAAGAAGTAAAGTGCTTTGACATGAAGGTCTTTCTGGCCTTCCAGAAGCTGTCCCAGTCCGATGACCTTAAAGACATGCTTCTGAAGATGGGAATCAGTTAGGAAGACAGTACATTTTAAATCACAGAAGATACATTTTGAATAAGCAGGAGGAATCGACAAATGGCTGAATCAATGAAGGGACTGAAGAGAACACATCGGGCAGCTGAGGTGACAGTCTCTGATATCGGAACAAAGGTTACCCTGATGGGGTGGGTACATGTTAGAAGGAACCTGGGCAGCATGATTTTCGTGGATCTCAGGGACCGGAGCGGCATCATGCAGATCTACTTTGATCAGGAAACCATCGGAGAGGAAGGATTTGCCCTGGCAAAAACCCTTCGGGCGGAATATGTGATCGCAGTCACCGGTACCGTGGAGAAGCGCGGCGGTGAAGTGAATCCCAACATGAAGACGGGAGAAATCGAACTGAAGGCAGACGGCCTCAGGGTGCTCTCCGAGTCCAAGACTCCGCCTTTCCCCGTGGATGCCTCCATTACCGTAAAGGATGACCTTCGTCTGAAATACCGTTATCTGGACCTTCGACGTCCCAATATCCAGAGGAACCTGATCATGAGAAGCCGTGTGGCCATGCTGACCCGTCAGTTCCTGGACAGGGAAGGATTCCTGGAGATCGAGACCCCCATGCTGACAAAGAGCACGCCGGAAGGCGCCAGAGACTACCTGGTACCCAGCCGTGTGCATCCGGGCACCTTTTACGCCCTGCCCCAGTCGCCTCAGCTTTTCAAGCAGCTTTTAATGTGCTCCGGCTACGACAGGTATTTCCAGCTGGCAAAATGTTTCCGTGACGAGGATCTTCGTGCGGACCGCCAGCCTGAGTTTACCCAGATCGATATGGAGCTTTCCTTTGTGGACGCGGAAGATGTCATGGATGTCAACGAGAGGCTGCTGGCATACCTTTTTAAAGAATGTCTCGATGTGGACGTAGAGCTTCCGATTCAGCGCATGACCTGGAAGGAAGCCATGGACCGTTTCGGATCCGACAAGCCTGATCTCCGCTTCGGCATGGAAATTATTGATCTGACTGAGATTGTCAGGGGATGCGGCTTCGGCGTCTTTGACGGGGCCATTGAAAACGGCGGTTATGTGCGCGCAGTCTGCGCAAAGGGCCTTGGAGATCTTTCTTCCAAGAAAATGAAACATGTGGAGAAAAATGCCAAAGATTACGGAGCAAAAGGACTGGCTTACATCCAGCTTAAATCCGACGGCTCTGTCAAATGTCCTTTCGCGCGCTTTATTACAGAAGAGAAAATGGCAGAGATCATTGAGGCAACAGGAGCCGGGACCGGCGACCTGGTGGTATTCGCGGCTGACAATTACAAGGTGGTCTGCGACGTGCTGGGAGCCCTTCGTCTTCGTTTTGCCGGAGATCTTGACCTGGTGGACAAGAACGAGTTCCGCTTCGTATGGATCACGGAATTCCCCCTGCTGGAGTGGTCCGAGGAAGAGCAGAGATATACGGCTATGCATCATCCTTTCACCATGCCCATGGAAGAGGACCTGCACCTGATCGATACAGACCCGGGCGCAGTACGGGCAGAGGCCTATGACATCGTTCTCAACGGTACCGAGCTGGGCGGCGGCAGCGTCAGAATCCACCAGAATGATATTCAGGAAAAAATGTTTGAATGCCTTGGGATCGACAAGGAAACGGCTCATGAGAAATTCGGATTCCTCCTGGATGCCTTCAGCTATGGTGTGCCGCCTCACGCAGGACTGGCATACGGCCTGGACCGCCTGATCATGCTCATGACAGGAGAGGACAGCATCAGGGACGTTATTGCCTTCCCCAAGATCAAGGACGCTTCCTGCCTTCTGACAGACGCTCCCAATGTAGTGGATGAAAGCCAGCTCAAAGAACTGTGTATAGAAATAACAAAAGAAAATGAAGAATAATAAGCTTTTTATCATTGCGAATACGACCGCCGGCAATAGTGCCGGCGGAATGATCCTGCAGGATGTGAAAGAGCTCCTTGAAAGACGAGAGATCCCGTTTCATACCGAAGTGACAAAGGAATCCGGTCATGCCGCTGTTCTGGCAGACCGTTCCCTGGAAGCCGGCTATGGCGGGATCGTCTGCATTGGAGGGGACGGAACCCTTTCCGAAGTAGTAAACGGACTGGCCGGCCGTCCTGCAAGACTCTACTTTGTACCCTGCGGTACCGGAAATGACTTTGTAAGGGTTCTGGGTCTGCCTGCAGATCCGCTGAAGGCCCTGGAAGCTCAGCTGGACGGGAAACCCCGTTTCATAGATGTCGGCCAGGCAGGGGAATACTATTTCCTCAATGTGTCCGGCGGCGGATTTGACACGGAAGTCCTTCGTCAGGCAGAGCATTTCAAGCGGCTGGGGAAGGGGATTGTTCCCTACTTCCTGGGAATACTTGCCGCCCTGCGTTCCTTCCGTCCTCTCGATGTGGAACTGGAGATCCGGGGACGCACTCTCCGAAAGCAGCTGACCATTTTCGCCGTAGGCAACGGGCGGTATTACGGAGGCGGCATGAAAGCGGTACCGGGAGCAGAGATTGACGACGGCTTCTTTAACGTAGTCCTGGCAGATAAAGTGGGACGGCTCCGGATCCTCAGGCTTCTGGGAAGCTTCATATCCGGAAAACACACCGGACTGCCCGAAGTCCGCGAGTTCAGATGCAGGGAGCTGACGGTCTCCTGTCCGGGCATGACAGTGAACCTGGACGGCGAGCTGGTGGAGATGGACCAGGTCCATTACAAGATCCTTCCGGGCGCTCTGGAGGTCTGCCTGCCTGAAAGAAATTAAGGCTTATAAAAAATCTGTGTCATTACTTAAAAAAGTGTTTGACACAGGTTTTTTTCTGTGATAAGATATGGAAGTTCGCAACGAAAAGCGGACTCGCGCTTTGACAATGAA
>CACZQE010000330.1 GCA_902783205.1 uncultured Lachnospiraceae bacterium
CGGCGGACGGAAAGACACTGATTCAGTATCCCAATGCCAAAGGAAAGAAATATACTGTTCCTGACGGAACCCTGACAATAGGCTACGGGGCTTTCGGACATACCAACATAGAAGAAATTACATTTGCTGACAGTGTGGAGACAATTGCGGAGTGTTCCTTCTTCGGCTGCGGCAACATCAAAAGTCTTGTGCTTCCGAAGAATCTGAAAGAGCTGGGAGGACAGGCTTTTGGAGATATTGTGCTGTATGGCGATTATGATGAGCGTCCTTATATTAAGGAGGTCGTCATCCCTGCCGGTGTGGCCAGGATCGGAAGCAGGCCTTTTGATGTACTGAACATTGGGGCCTTCCGGGTGGAAAAGGGCAACAGGAATTATGCGTCAGCCGGAGGTTTTATAACCAATAAGAAGAAGGAGACCATCCTCTATACACCCATGGGAATCAAGGGAACCGTAAAGATTCCGGAAGGTGTGATCGGACTGTCAGACCGGCTTTTCAAGGATTATCCTGATGAAACCCAGTTTACACTGCCGGATTCCCTGAGCCGGATTCCTGATGATCTCTTCCCCTACGGTCTTGGAGAAGAGAAAGCGGACGGAACTTATGAGGAAATCTACAAGATCACCATTCATTGCAATGAAGGATCCAAGGCGGAGCAATATGCAAAAAAACATGACATTACATACGATCATGAAATGGATGCGGGAGAAGAAGCCGGGGGCAGTCAGACTGTGAAAACCGACCATGGTACCATTACTTTCGATCTTTATAAGGACCATGCGGCTCTGGTGTCCTACAAGGGTTCGGATGAGACACTGGTGATAAAAAAAAAAAAAAAAGGGAAAAAAGTCACGATTCTGGGAAACGGAAAGGACAGCATTCAGCCGGAGACAGACTCTACGGTCTACGAGGAGGGCAGCGGACAATCCAGCTTACTCCATAAGCTGGTTCTGCCAAAGACCCTGACAACCATCAGGAAAAAAGCATTTTCCTATATGTCAGCCCTGAGAGAGATCAGTGTGGAAAAAGGTTCCAGATCATTTTCAGCCCGGGACGGAATTCTCTTTAATGCCGACGGGACGACACTGGTTTATTTCCCGGCAAATAAGATCAATCCCTATACGGGAGAGGATAAAAAAACAGATTATCAGGTGCCGGATGGGACCAAAGTCATCGGCGCAGATGCCTTTTCCGGAGCATTTGATCTTACGGAAGTGACACTGCCTGACTCCCTGGAGTCTGTTGAGGATGCGGCCTTTGAGGGCTGCTATAATCTGACTGCAGTCCATGGCGGTGATCAGATCAGTTCTCTGGGCAAGTCTGCTTTCGAGTCCTGCTCCAACCTGAAAGAAGTGCCGGTTTTCAATAATCTCAAAGAGATTCCTCAAAAAGCTTTCTATGCAACCGGCCTTGAGAAAGTGGTCATCGGGGACCAGGTTACAAAGATCGGGGACGATGCTTTCGGATCTCTGGATCATCTCACCCAGATCAACATGGGAAAGAAAGTGGAGACGATCGGATCCTGCGCATTCCTCAATATCGCGAATACTACGACTGATGAAAATCCGCCGGATGTTGCCGACCTTAAGCTGCCGGCTTCTGTCAAAGAGATTGGCAGATCTGCTTTTAGCGGCCTGAAGATCAGCAACTTTGAGGTTGATAAAAAGAACAGCTTTTTCAGTACGAAGGACGGCATGCTTCTTTCAGCAGACGGCAGCACCTTCTATTGCTGCCCGGCAAACAGGAAAGGAACCGTCAAGGTGCCGGAGGGGGTCAAGACCATCGCGGCTTATGCATTTTATCAGACACCCGAAGTGACAGATGTCTATATACCGGATTCCGTACTGAACATTGAGAACGGTGCTTTTGATTCGGAATACGTCGATGATGAAAAAGTCTACAGGGTCACTCTTCACTGTAAAGCAGGCAGCGATGCGGCAGAGTTTGCAAAGCGCAGCGGCATACCCTGGAAAGAGAAATAAAAAAATGACAGCTCCTTTTTACAGCAGGAGCTGCCGGATCAGAGACTGATATACTTCATCGCTGGTTTCCTTCCAGCGGTCGCAGACCAGAACGGCCTGCTCCTTTGACACCACGTTCAGTGAGAGTGAGAGGAGCAGGCTTCCTTTTTCTCTGATGCTTGCATCCACCATGTACTCTCCCCCCTTCAGAGGATAATAGTCCGCAGTGATCTCTACCTCTCTGCGAAGCTGGTATTTCTTCTCCGCAAAGTAATTTAAGATGTCTTCCTTAAATGCGTCGGGAATACTTTCCGTGAAGAGGGACAGGGCTTCCCGGCCCCGGTCCATCATATAGTAACGGGTCGTGTTC
>CACZQE010000331.1 GCA_902783205.1 uncultured Lachnospiraceae bacterium
GACAGGAAGTCTTGCCTTCGCGGCAGAAGTCCTTTATGAGACACAGGGAGACATCGACCTTTATTCAGGCAATGATGATGTAATCGTCCCCATTCTTTCTCTGGGAGGCAAGGGTGTTATATCCGTTCTTTCCAATGTGGCGCCGGATGAAACACATGAAATGTGCCAGGCATATTTTGACGGAAATGTGGACAGGGCCAGAGAACTGCAGCTTAAGTATACAGAGCTCATTCGCGCCCTCTTCTGTGAAGTAAATCCCATCCCCGTTAAAAAGGCCCTGGAGCTTATGGGCTTCTACGGACCCAATCTCCGTATGCCTCTTTCCGAGATGGAACCCGAGCATACCGAGCGGCTGGTCAAAGCCATGAAGGATACAGGTATTCTCGCCTGAGGCAGAAGGGATCAATGGAGGTTATGATGATTAAAGTAATGCTTTACGGATGCGACGGACATATGGGGCATGTGCTCCGGGATCTGATCGCGCAGACAGATAACATGACGATCACAGCCGGCGTGGATGCCAGGGCATCATCTGATGGTGATTTCCCTGTATATACTTCTCCGGAGGACTGCAAAGAGGAAGTAGATGTGATCATAGACTTCTCCGTTGCTCCTGCTGTGGATGCGGCTCTGGACTTTGCCGCTTCCCGCAATATTCCCATCGTTGAGTGTACGACAGGACTCTCTGAAGACCAGCTGGCTCATCTTGAACGATGCGCGGAAAAGACTCCGGTCCTGCGCTCATCCAATATGTCTTTGGGCATCAATATCCTGATCAAGCTGCTTAAGGCGGCTGTCCCGGTTCTGGGAAATGCAGGATTTGATATTGATATAGTAGAAAAGCATCATCGCAGAAAACTGGATGCTCCATCGGGAACCGCCATTGCCCTCGCAGAGGCGGCAAACGAGGCGGCCGACGGCAGATATGCCTTTGTCTATGACCGCAGCGGCAGGAGAGAGCAGCGGCCGGCTGACGAGATCGGTATCTCCGCAGTCCGTGGCGGTACTATTGTAGGCCAGCACGACGTAATCTTTGCCGGAACGGACGAAGTGATCGAACTGCATCATACCGCATATTCCAGAGCAATCTTCGGAAAGGGAGCCATCGAGGCGGCCCGCTATCTGATCGGAAGACCGGCAGGTCTTTACGATATGAGCGATGTCATAGAAGGATAAGTTTATATACAGACGTTTTAAGGTTGTGTTTTGCCGGCTGACGGCAGTACGCAGCCTTTTTGCTGTATAAATACCGAACAGAAGTCTTTAAGGACCATGGAGAAATACTTATGAGAGCTGTAATACAGAGGGTGACGGAGGCTTCCGTCACTGTGGAAGGAAGGCTGACAGGAAAGATCGGACCCGGACTCATGGTGCTGCTGGGCGTGGCAAAGTCAGATACGGAAAAGGAAATGGATATCCTGGTAAAAAAGCTGACCGGCCTCCGCATTTTTCAGGACGTGGAGGGAAAAACCAATCTTTCCATACAGGATGTGGACGGGGAGATGCTGGTCGTATCCCAGTTTACCCTTCTGGCGGACTGCCGCAAGGGAAGAAGGCCCAGCTTTGTCCACGCGGGTGATCCGGACAAGGCCAGACAGACCTATGAAGCATTTGTCAGGGCCTGCCGGGAGAAGGTGAAAAAGGTGGAAACAGGAGAGTTTGGCGCTTATATGCAGGTGAGCCTGGTCAATGACGGTCCCTTCACCATAGTCCTTGACACAGATACCTTGTAATCTATATAATAATGCAAGATGCGGGCAAAGCATCTTTTTACACGGAAAGGAGCCGCTATGGAAAAGATAGGGATGACCACTCCTCTGGTGGAGATGGATGGAGACGAAATGACAAGGATTCTCTGGAAGATGATCAAGGATGAGCTGCTGCTCCCCTATATTGATCTGAAGACGGAGTACTATGATCTGGGACTGGCTCATCGTGACGAGACCCGTGACCGGGTAACCATCGATGCGGCAGAAGCGACCAGAAAGTACGGCGTTGCCGTCAAATGCGCCACCATCACCCCCAATGAAGCCAGGGTCAGGGAGTACAATTTAAAAGAAATGTACAAAAGCCCCAACGGTACCATCCGTGCCATTCTTGACGGTACTGTATTCCGCGCTCCCATCCTTGTAAAGGGAATCGAGCCCATGGTGCCCGGATGGAAGAAGCCTATCACGATCGCAAGACATGCATACGGCGATGTCTATAAAGCATCCGAGATGAAGATTCCGTCAGCAGGAAAGGCAGAGATCGTCTTTACGGCAGAGGACGGAACCGAGACCAGGGAACTGATCCATGAATTTGAAGGACCCGGTATCGTTCAGGGAATGCACAATGTGAATTCCTCCATTGAAAGTTTTGCCAGATCATGCTTTAACTATGCTCTGGAGACCGGGCAGGACCTCTGGTTCGCTACAAAGGATACCATTTCCAAGAAGTATGACCATACATTCAAGGATATTTTCCAGGAGATTTTTGACGCCGAGTATAAAGACCGTTTCGACCAGGCAGGTATCGAGTATTTCTATACCCTGATCGACGATGCCGTTGCCAGAGTGATCCGGTCTGAAGGCGGCTATATCTGGGCATGCAAGAACTATGACGGTGATGTTATGAGTGACATGGTTGCCACTGCATTCGGGTCTCTTGCCATGATGACATCTGTACTGGTGTCACCGGACGGAACCACGGAGTATGAGGCGGCCCATGGAACAGTACAGAGACACTATTATAAGTATCTGAAGGGAGAAGAGACATCCACCAACAGCGTGGCTACGATCTTCGCATGGACCGGCGCACTCAGAAAGAGGGGCATGCTGGACAAAAACAGTGATCTTGCCACATTTGCGGACAAGCTGGAGGAAGCTGTCATTAAGACCATCGAAAGCGGCATAATGACAGGTGACCTTGCCCTGATGTCCACCCTTGAAAACGCGAAAAAGGTCAGCAGTGAAGAATTTATCAAAGCGATAAAGGCAACACTGGAGACTCTGCTATAAGTGAGAGAATAAAAGGAAGGTCCCCAGAGGGCGTTCCTTTTATTGTATAGACAAAAGGTTTAGACGAAAAGAAGAGGTATATTATGAATTTTCAGCCTGTAATGGCGGAAGACAAAGAAACGATGGACCGGTATTTTGCCATGGCGGATTCAAGAAGCAGTGATATGTGTTTTACCACCATGTATTTCTGGCAGGATTACTATGCTCTGACATGGACCGTCTGCCGGGACATGCTGATCTTCAAGAGCGAGCATGACGAGAACTCTCATGTAAGCTTCTCATTTCCCATAGGGGAAGGGGATCCGGCGCCTGTTCTGGCGGATATTGAGGCATACTGTGACAGGCGGGGTATCCCCATGCACCTGCACAATGTATATAAAGAGCATGAAGAGTGGCTAAACGAAAATATGCCGGGCAAGTTCCATCTGTGGTATGAGAGGGATGTAGCCGATTACATTTATGAGACAGAGCGGCTGATCCGTTTAAGCGGTAAGAAGTATCACGGCAAGAAGAATCATGTCAACAAGTTTCTGAAGGCCTACGATGACTGGGCTTATGAGAAAATCACACCTGAAAACAGGGAAGACTGCCTGAATATGCTGGCAAAGTGGACGCTGATCAATGAGTCGGCCAAAAGCCGTGAAAAGGATGCGGAAGCCCAGGTGGCAAGGAGATCCCTGGTTGACATCGACCGTTTCGGCGAAGTCGGAGGGCTGATCCGGGCAGAGGGAAAGGTTGTTGCCTTTTCCATCGGAGAAAAGGTAAACTCCGACACATTTGTGGTGCATATCGAGAAGGCTTTTTCCGATGTGCCCGGCGCTTATGCCATAATCAACCAGCAGCTTTTAAAGCATGAAGCGGCAGAGATACCTTATGTCAACAGAGAGGACGACGCGGGGGAGGAAGGCCTTCGTCAGGCCAAGCTTTCCTACCATCCTCTGTATCTGCTGGAAAAGGGATTTGCGACCAGAATGAGTGATATGGGAATTGACTGAAGATAAAGGAGGTCCTATGAGACATTTAATTGACCCTATGGATTTGTCAGTGGAGGATATTGACGGATTGCTGAAACTTGCGGATGACATCATCCTGCATAAGGAGAAGTATCAGGATATCTGCAGGTACAAAAAGCTGGCAACCCTCTTTTTCGAACCAAGCACCAGAACCAGGCTCAGCTTTGAGGCGGCCATGATGGAGCTGGGAGGAAATGTACTGGGATTCTCGTCGGCGGATTCTTCATCCGCTGCCAAGGGAGAGAGCGTGGGGGACACGGTCCGGGTTATTTCCGGCTACGCCGACATCATTGCCATGCGGCATCCTAAGGAAGGCGCCCCTCTGGCAGCTTCCATGAAGTCCCTGGTCCCGGTGATCAACGCGGGAGACGGCGGACACAATCATCCGACCCAGACCCTTACAGACCTTCTGACTATTCACAGGGAGAAGGGCAGACTTTCCGGCCTGACCATCGGCCTGTGCGGCGACCTCAAGTTCGGCCGTACGGTTCACTCTCTGATCAAGGCCATGTCCAGATATGACGACGTAAACTTTATTATGATATCTCCCGAGGAGCTGCGTCTTCCGGA
>CACZQE010000332.1 GCA_902783205.1 uncultured Lachnospiraceae bacterium
AGTCTCCATGATCAGGGAACTGCCATAACCCTTACGGTAGAAATGTGCGTATATTTTATTGCGTGTCTTCCCGTCAAGCTCAGGGAACTTTCCTGCATACCTCTCCATCTGGGGCAGAAGGTCCTCCACGGTCTGGTCCTCTGCCTCAAAGAGAAGACCGATGATCTCCCCGGAGATGCCTTTGGCCTTCAGGTCCTGCCGGATAGCTTTAAAGCTCTTACGTCCACGGCGGGAAGAAAGATAATCCGAGGCATAACGTGCATCATCCGTAAAGCCCTGCTCTCCTGCATAGTCCAGGGCCAGGCGGATGCTGACTGCGTCGTTGCCCGCTCTGGCAAGCTTCTCCTCAAGCTGCTTTACGGTCTGGTCCTGTTTGCACAGGATATGCATAAGATATCTCTTTGCCCTGGGCAGGGCAAAGGTCATCCGGATTTCCTCAAAGTCTTCCCGGGAAATCCGCATCCCCTCTTCCAGCTTCAGGCTCTTCACTTCGGAGTGGTAAAGATATATTCCCTCTGCTTCCCCCGGATCAAGGTAAATCTTTTTGCTTCCGAAAGGACGCAGGCTGATGGTATATTCGGTGCTGTCACTCATAACTGCCGCTTTCTAGAAGTTTTCTCCGTCGGGCTCCGCAGCCGTCTCTCCTTCCGGCTTTGCTGCGACCGGCAGTCCGTAGATTTCCCGGAGCTTGTACTCGATTTCTTCCATCACATCGGCATGCTCCCGCAGATACAGCTTGGCATTCTCTCTTCCCTGGCCGATCTTCTCACCCTTGTAGGCATACCAGGAACCGCTCTTTCTGACAACGTCTTCCTTAACTGCAAGATCGATCAGATCGCCTTCCCTGGAGATACCCTGGCCGAACATGATATCGAACTCCGCCTCTTTAAAGGGCGGGGCCACCTTGTTCTTCACGATCTTGACCCGGGTGTGGTTGCCTATGATCTCTCCGCCCTGCTTGATTGCCTCCACTCTTCTGACATCCATACGCACGGAAGAATAGAACTTGAGAGCGCGTCCGCCGGTGGTCACCTCGGGATTGCCGAACATGACGCCCACCTTCTCGCGGAGCTGGTTGATAAATACGACAACACAGTTGGACTTGTCGATGACGCCGGTGAGCTTCCGCATGGCCTTGGACATCAGTCTGGCATGCAGTCCTACCTGGAGGTCATCCATGTCTCCTTCGATCTCCGCCTTGGGCACCAGGGCTGCCACGGAATCTATGATCACGATATCAAGAGCTCCTGACCGGATCATGGTCTCTGCAATCTCCAGCGCCTGCTCGCCGTTGTCAGGCTGGGAAATGTAAAGATTATCAATGTCCACGCCGATCCTGGAAGCGTACTGGGGATCCAGGGCATGCTCCGCGTCGATGAATCCGGCAATACCGTCCCTCTTCTGCGCCTCGGCGATCATATGCAGGGCCACTGTCGTCTTTCCGCTGGACTCCGGTCCGTAGATCTCGATGATCCTTCCCCGGGGCACACCGCCCACACCCAGAGCAACGTCCAGGCTGATGGAGCCGGTGGGGATGGAGCGGATGTTGATATTGGCCGCGGAATCTCCAAGCTTCATAATAGAGCCTTTTCCGAATGTCTTCTCAATCGATGCCACCGCGCTGTCCAGGGCGGCCAGTCTTCCTGCCTTGTCTTCTGATATCGTAACAGATCCTTTTCCTGTAGTATCTGATCTCTTTGCCATGCTGATAATTCCTTTCTCCATACTATGTTCTGAACTGATACACAGTATATCACAGATCAAAAAACAAAACAAGTGTTCTGTGAACATTTGTTCTGTTTTTTTATGGCCGGGCTTCTTTTCTACCGATTATCGACCTGCTCCGGATACATATCGTGGTTTGCCAGGCGGTCAAAAGCCACCTGCTCCCACCTGGTCCCCTTCCTGCCGTAATTGGCATAGGGATCGATGGAGATACCTCCTCTGGGGGTGAACTTTCCCCAGACTTCGATATATTTGGGATCCATCACCCTGATCAGGTCTTTCATGATGATATTGATACAGTCCTCATGAAAGTCACCGTGGTTGCGGAAACTGAAGAGATAGATCTTCAGGGACTTGCTCTCCACCATCCGGACATCGGGCACATAGGAAATGTAAATGGTCGCGAAGTCCGGCTGGCCGGTCAGGGGACAGAGGCTGGTAAACTCGGGACAGTTGAACTTCACGAAATAGTCGTTGTCCTGATGTTTGTTCTCGAAGGTTTCCAGCACTTCCGGCGCATAGTCCTGCGGATAATTGTTTTCATTTGCTTTCAAAAGAGTGAGTCCGCTCACTGATTCTTTGGTTCTTTCACTCGTCATCTTTTTCTCTCCTGTTCTTTACCCTGTCCGGCAGCCTGATTGACATAGCTGTCAAAATGGTATCGGAACTCTCCGTATTCTTTCTCGTCTCCCTTTTTTTCAAGGATCCAGCCTTCTTCCCGATCCAGATCAGGCATAAATGTATCAGCGTCAAACTGATGCTCGATCCGTGTGATCAGGGCCCTGCTGCAGAGGGGCAGCAGCATCCGGTAGATCGTGCCGCCTCCCGCCACGTATATTCTTCTGCCGGGATAGTTCCCGGTCTCTTCTTCCAGCTCGCGGGCCGAATGAACGACCACCGCCCCTTTTCCGTCGTATTCCCGGTCGTGGGTGATCACGATATTGACTCTGTTTTTCAGCGGTTTCCCTCCGGGGAAGCTTTCCAGGGTCTTCCGCCCCATAACGATCACCTGGCCTGTCGTCTGCGCGGCAAAGAACTTCATGTCTTCGGGGATGTGGGCCAGCAGGCCGCCGTCTTTTCCGATACCCCAGTTTCTGTCTGCTGCTGCGATCAGTATCATCTTCATCCTCCTAGATTGCTATGGGAATATTCTTAACCTGAGGGCCGGTTTTGTAATCTTCGATCGTGAAATCATCTACTGTAAAGTCATAGAAGTTCTTCACATCGGGATTGAGCTTTACTTTGGGCGCCGGATAGATGGGCCGCTCGATCAGTTCTCTGATGATGGGGATATGCCTGTCATAAATATGGGCATCTGCAATAACATGCATGAGCTGGCCAGGTTCAAATCCCGTGGCCTGGGCAATCATCATCAGCAGTGCGGCATACTGGACCACGTTCCAGTTATTGGCTGCCAGCACATCCTGGGACCGCTGATTTAATACCGCGTTAAGCTTATTGCCTGTCACATTGAAAGTCATGCTGTAGGCACAGGGGTAGAGGTTCATTTCATGAAGATCCTCATGAACATAGAGATTGGTCATGATCCTGCGGCTGAAGGGATTCTCCTTCAGGTCAAAGAGGACCCTGTCCACCTGGTCCATTTCCCCTTCTTTATACTTATGTTTCCTGCCCAGCTGATAGCCGTAGGCTTTTCCGATGGACCCGTCCTCGTCAGCCCATTCATCCCAGATATGGCTGTTCAGGTCATGTACATTATTGGACTTCTTCTGCCAGATCCAGAGGATCTCGTCAATGGCGGACCGGATGTAGGTCTTGCGCAGGGTTATGGCAGGAAACTCTTCCGACAGATCGTAACGGTTGACGATTCCGAACCGTTTGATCGTGTAGGCGCTGCTTCCGTCCTCCCATTTGGGACGCACCTTCTCTCCTTCCGTACTGTATCCCTTTTCCAGGATCTCCCTGCACATCCGGATAAATATTTTATCTGCTTTACTCATGTTTCCTCCCAACCGGGCGGGACAAAAGAGTCCTTTTCCTGCCCTTTATAAATGTGTCCTGCGGGTATAAACGCATAATATATGTGATTTGCTTTTCAATGCAAAAAGTATTACAATAAGGTATCAAACACAGGAGGTTAAGCCTATGAAAAAGTCTGTTTTTACCTTTGCTGCGGCAATTCTCATGGTGCTTGCTGCCGCTTCCGTGCTTTTACTGTTCCTTGACAAAGAGCAGATTGATGCCCGGAGGCTTCTGGGAAAGGCAGCCGCCGAAGCGGAGCCGGAAGAAGACATCCTGAACACTGAAGCTGCTCCTGAAGGGGAGATTCCTCTTAAGCAGGAGAAAATCCCTTCCAAAGCAAAGCGCGGTTATATCAGACTCCGGCTTCATGAACCGGAAACTGTATCATAAGTCCCGAAGGCTGTGAGATTCCTATCTCGCAGCCTTTAACATTTCTTTCAGTTCGTCTACTGTAAACACATAGTGGCTGTTGCAGAAATGGCAGTTGACCTCGATAGGCTTACCTTCCCGGATCATGGACTCAAGTTCCTTCTTTCCCACGCTGATGACAGCCTTCTCCACACGCTCCCTGCTGCAGTTGCAGTAATAAGCGGCCGGCATCCTGTCATCTACGTGCATATCAAGACCTGCCAGAAGCTCCCCGATCATCTGCTCGGGCGTCTGCCCCCGGTCAAGGTGATCCGTCACCGAGGAAAATCCCCTGATACTTTCTTCAAGTCTGCTGATCGTCTCCTCTGAAGCAAAGGGCATCAGCTGTATGATAAATCCGCCTGCCCTGCGGACTGTATTGTTCTTATTCATCAGAACTCCCAGGGCCACGGAGGTGGGAATCTGCTCCGAGGAGGCAAAATAGTAGGTCAGGTCCTCGGCTATCTCTCCGGATACCAGGCTGGTCTGTCCGCTGTAGGGTTCCTTCAGACCAAGATCCTTGATCACGGTCAGCACGCCGTTTCCCAGGGCGCCGCCTACATCCAGCTTTCCTGCCGGTGTCGGGGGAAGGTTGACTGCGTTATTGTGTACATATCCCTTGACCCTGGCGCGGGCATCTGCCGTTACGCCCAGTCCCCCGACCGGTCCGTCACACCGGATCTGGATCGTGACCAGGTCTGTCTCATTTTTGCACATGGCTCCCATCATGGCGCCGGCGCTTAAGAGTCTTCCCAGAGCGGCAGTGATGATGGGGCTGGTATCGTGGATCCGCCTCGCTTCTTCCACCAGGTCCGCCGTCTGCGCGGCAAAGAACCTGATCTGGTTATCTGCTGCCATCCCTCTGATTACATAGTCACTCATTGTTCTCTCCTAACTCCTGCTTTCTGCATACAAACAGGATCCTTTCACTTGTGTCATCTGCGGGTCTCATGCTGTAGCCGTCAAAGGCCTTTTTCAGAACAAGCCCGCTCTGCCGGATCAGTCCGGCAATCATTTCATATGTATAGCCGGCCTGAACATGCATTTCCGAGAACTTTCTGTATCTTCCGTCCTCTTCCCTGACAAAAACATTCAGGTCGATATAGTTTCTTCTTTCTTCTTCCTCGTAGCGGTTATACCAGATGAAACTCACCCGGTCCCGGTCTTCCGCGATCACACTGTCCCCGATGACATCCCGGTATTTGTGCTCCGTATTTATATCAAAGACAAAAAATCCTCCCGGATCCAGGTAGTTCCTGACCAGGGAAAAGACTTCAAGCAGCTCCTCCTCCGACAGAATATAATTGAGACTGTCACAGACCGATATGACCGCTCCCACTGTTCCGTAGAGTTCGAATTCTCTCATGTCCTGGAGAAGATAGAGAATGCCGTCAGGGGAATTCTCCCTTGCGATCTGCAGCATGTCCAGGGAGGCGTCAATGCCGATCATATCGTATCCGGCCCGGTCCATCAGCCGGGTCATCTTGCCGGTTCCGCATCCCAGGTCCAGGGCAAGTCCTCCCGTCATCCCTTCCTCTCTGAGAAGAGAAAGGATCCTGTCTGCCCATTCCCGGTAAGGCACGTCATCCATCAGGCTGTCATAGACCCTGGCAAAACTTTCATACACTTCCATAGCAAAAAACTCCTTCCCGGGCCGGTCCTTTACAATACAGGCGAGAAGATCCTCAGGACACCCTGCAGGAGCTGGACCAGCATGCTTCTGCGGCACATGTCCTCTGTCACCTCATTGCACAGATGCAGGGTGGCGAGGAAGTCGTCCCGGATTTCTTCTACTGCCGGATGGTCATAAATGTATACCGCATTTTCGAAATGCAGGTAAAGGCTTCTGTAATCCAGGTTAATGGTTCCGGTAACGGCATAGCGGTCGTCACATACGGCACATTTGCTGTGAACAAAGCCCGGACGGTAGCGGAAGATCCTCACCCCGCCTTCTACCAGCTGGGGATAGTAAGACTGGGTCGCCAGGAAAACCAGCTTTTTGTCGGGAATGCCCGGTGTGATGATCCTCACGTCCACTCCCTTCTTGGCTGCCAGAATCATGGCGGTGGCCATTTCGTTGTCGATGATCAGGTAGGGCGTAAAAAAGTAAATGTACTTCTCCGCACTGTTGATCAGATTTAAATAAATACTCTCCCCCACCTTTTCCCGCTGAATGGGGTTATCGGAGAAGGGAAGTATGAAACCGTCTCCTTCCGCCTCCTTTTGCAGGGGCACAGGGGGATAGTCCCCGTAAGACAGCTTGTCTTTTGATATTCCGTTCCACATCCGCAGGAACATAATGGTCATATTGTGGACCGCGTCGCCGCGGATGCAGATCCCGTTATCTTTCCAGTATCCGAATCTCTGGTTTTCATTGATATATTCATCCGCCAGATTGATTCCGCCGGTAAAGCCCACAGCCCCGTCTATGATCAGAAGCTTTCTGTGATCCCGGTTATTGTAGGCCGTGGAAATTACGGGAATATAGGGATTGAAAAGTTCACATTTGATTCCTTTTTCACGAAGGGACTTCATGTAACGCATGGGAAGGTTGAAAATAGTTCCCACGTCATCATAAATAATGCGGACATCCAGTCCCTGGGCGGCTTTTTCCTCCAGAACGGACAGGATGCTGTTCCACATGACGCCTTCCTCAATGATAAAGTACTCCAGGAAAATGTAAGACCTGGCCTTTTTCAGTTCTTCCAGCATGACCGGGAAGCACAATTCCCCCGAGGGGAAATAGCCTGCATCCGAGTACCTGCAGGCGGGGAAACCCGACTGGGTCTCTATGTAATAGAGCTGGGTTGCCGCCTGTGGATTTGTATCCGTCAGTTTTTTATAGACGGCGAAATCCAGAGGAAGATGCCTTGCGCTCTCAATCTGGGTTCCCTGCAGCCGTTTGCGCATCCGGATGATGGGCTGTTTATTACCCGTATACAGGTAAAGCAGGGTCCCGAACAGAGGGAAAAGGAGTATGATGCTGACCCAGGCCAGCTTTACCGCAGGGTTGTCCTTCCTGTTCATGATAAAAAGCACCAGGAGGACACTGAGGATCCTGGCCGCAGCAGCCAGTCCGTCCCTGACCATCTCGCTGTAGGAGACGACCCTTAGAAAGACAAATGCGATCCACAGAATCTGCAGGAGGATAAGAAGTGTGACTACAAAAACTCTCTGTGTAAAGAACTTTAACAGCTTTTTCACTTCTCTCCCCCCTTTCCCTTTACAGTTCCACCGGAATGAAATGTCCCAGCGACGTGGAATACAGGTCGATCCTTGTCACAGGCAGGCCTGTAATAGCTGAAAGCGCTATTTCATAATATAGCATCTGCTTCCTGTAGCGGTCAAGGAGCAGGCCCTCGTCACCCGGTTCCACCATATCAGTCTTGTAATCCAGCAGCCAGAGTCCCTCTTCCGTCCTGCAGTAAAGGTCCACGATTCCCTGGATGATCACAGGTTCACTGCTGTCTGTCCCCTCATAGACCTCCCCGGCAGGGACTGCTATGGTAAAAGGTGTTTCTTTATATACCCTTCCCAGGGCAGACAGGCGGCGGATTTCCTCCCCTTCCGGTGAAAAGAGAAATCCTGCGGCACATTTTTCCAGATAAGACCGGTTAAGCTTTCCGATCTGTTTCCATTGATCTGTCAATTCCGCCAGGGCAGAGACAAGATCCTGCCTGTCATGAATCTTCTCAAAGGGCAGAAGTTCCATGGCCTGATGGACCAGGGTTCCCCGCATGGCGCCGGACAGCCTGAAAGCTGTTTCGTCTTCGTCGGAAGCTTTTAAAAATGCGGGGAGCTCAATCTCTGTCTCCTCAACATCTGCCAGAAGAGATTCCCGGGGAGTTTCCTCCGGCAGAGGAATCCCGGACAGGCGTTTAAGCTCCGAGACAGAATATTTACGCTTCCACTCTGTCATTTCCC
>CACZQE010000333.1 GCA_902783205.1 uncultured Lachnospiraceae bacterium
GAGTCTTTAAGTCACTGTCTTTCTGACTCAGGGTCTTTTCCTTGCTTTCAATCAGGGCAGAAGTCTCTTCCTGACGCCTGATCTTACTGTCTGTATCCTCCTGAACCTGACTGCACAGTTCCCCGTAATGGCTGATCATCTGTGCATTTGCCTGAATCTGATTCTCGGAAATCAGAAGCTTGTTCTCATTTTCTTCTTTCTGGCTGCGCAGAGTCTCTCTGGACGCCTCAACCGACTCAATGCGGGCGTTGATCTCATCTGCCCGGTCCGTGATAGCCTGGTTCTTCTTTTTGATCTCCTCATAGGCGTCCCTTGCGTTTTCAAGGTCTCCCTGTATGATTTCTGACTGACTCTCATTCTGGACCAGTTCCTTGCGGATTCTGTCATGATCATAAAGGAAGAGATGAAGATCCAGATCCTTTTCCCTGTCTTTCAGGCGAAGATATTCCCTGGCCTTTTCACTCTGCTTTTCCAGAGGTCCGACCCGCTGTGAGAGTTCGGAAAGAATATCTCCCACACGTTCCAGGTTCTGCTGCTCCTGTTCCAGGGCTTTACTGGTCATAGCCCGGTTTTTCTTATACTTGGCAATGCCGGCCGCCTCGTCAAAAAGATCCCGGCTGTCCTCGATCTTGCCGCTCAGGATCTTTTCCACCTGGCCCTGGCCTATGATGGAGTATCCCTCTTTGCCTATACCCGTATCATAGAAGAGATCCACGATATCCCGGCGCCGGCATACGGTGCCGTTTAAGATATACTCACTCTCTCCGGAACGGTACACGCGCCTTGCCACGGTAACCTCTTCGTAGTCCACCGGAATCAGGTGACTGCTGTTGTCAAAGGTGATGGCCACATAGGCAAAACCCATGGGACGTCTGCTCTGGGTCCCGGAAAAGATAACATCTTCCATCCTGGATCCTCGCAGCTGTCTGGCACTCTGCTCACCCAGCACCCAGCGGACCGCGTCACCGATATTGCTCTTGCCGCTGCCGTTAGGTCCTACGATGCCCGTGATACCGTGGGGAAATTCAAATGTAATTTTATTTGCAAAGGATTTAAATCCGTTGACTTCAATACTTTTCAGATACATGATTTATTTCTTACGTCTTCTAAGCAGAAGGATGGTCTGGTATGCCGCGATCTGCTGAGCCGCCTTTTTGGTCTTTCCGATGCCGGTGGCATAGGGAACACCGTCGATTCTTGATTCAACAGTAAACTGTTTATTGTGATCCGGACCTGATTCTTTGAGCAGAACATAATCCAGTTCTTTTCCGATCCCGGCCTGGACCATTTCCTGAAGGATGGTTTTGGCATCATAAAAAAGGGTCTTGTCTTCCACATCCTTAAGAAGATGGGTGTGGATAAAATCGGATGCGCTCTTCATGCCCCCGTCCAGATAAATAGCGCCGATCAGCGCTTCAAAAGCATCTGACAGGATGGAATCCCTCTCCCGTCCGCCTGTAATATCTTCTCCCTTGCTCAGGAGCAGATGGTCTCCAAGCTTCAAATCCCTGGCACAGATGGCAAGGGTATATTCACAGACCAGGCTGGACCGTACTTTAGTCATCTTGCCCTCATTATAGGAAGGATAATTCCTGTACAGATAATCCGATATGGTGATCTCCAGAACCGCATCTCCAAGGAACTCCAGGCGTTCGTTATGGATCTTCCTGCGTCCTTTCTGTTCATTGGCAAAAGAACTGTGGGTAAGGGCCATCCTTAAAAGCCTGACATCCTGAAATCTGTAGCCGATTTCTTCCTGCAGCTTTATTTCCGAATCCTCGTGTTTCATGCCTCTTTCTCCTGTCTTGCCTTCTGGGGTGACTTGGGAATTGTCAGATTCTGCCTGATCTTCTCATTGATATCCTCTTCCATGAAAGTTACACACTGGAAAAGAGCGTTTCTGACATCGCCGGCCACGGCACTTCCGTGGATCTTTACTACCAGCCCCTTCAGTCCCAGGAGGGGAGCCCCGCCGTACTCGGAAGCGTCAAACTTCTTAAGGGTCTTTTTAAGAGAAGGCTTAACCAGCATTCCACCGATCTTGCCTCTGGTGGAAGACATCATGCCCTCCTTCACCATACCAAGCAAAGTAGCAGCCAGTCCCTCGGACAATTTCAGGATTACGTTTCCCACAAATGCTTCTGTAAGGATAACGTCCACATCTCCGTTATAAATATCTCTTGCTTCGATATTTCCGACAAAATTGATCTTTGTGTTTTCTTTAAGAAGTGGAAATGTAGCTTTTACCAGGGCATTTCCCTTCTCCTCTTCAGCGCCTATATTGACGATGGCTACTTTAGGCCGGTTTACGCCCATGACGCTTTCCATGTAAATGGAACCCATCTCTGCGAACTGAACCAGATGTTCCGGCCGGGCATCCACATTTGCCCCGCAGTCTATCAGGAGACTGACCCCTTTTTTACTGGGAATCAGAGGAGCAAGAGGTGCCCTTTTCACACCTTTATTCTTGCCTACGATCACCTGGCCGCCTACAAGTATAGCGCCTGAGCTGCCGCCTGAAACCACTGCGTCGCACTCTCCGCTTTTTACGGCGTTAAGCGCTCTCACAAGGGAGGAGTCCTTCTTTTTTCTGACTGATGCGACCGGCGGCTCATCGGGTGTGATTACTTCGGTAGTGTGGACCACCCGGATCTGATCTGCATTATATGTATATCGGGAAAGCTCAGCTTTCACCTGATCTTCATCTCCGTAAAGACAGACCTGAATATCATTTCTCTCATTAACTGCCTCAACTGTTCCTTTGACTATTTCATGAGGCGCATTATCGCCGCCCATAGCATCCACGGCGATTACTGCTTTATATTCCATGGGAATCTCCTTTTCTTTATTGTTTTCTTTATAATAAGATATTTTCACATCATTTAACTCTATCATAACCACTTTATCTTTTCAACAAAAAAAGAACGCCGCAGCTTCAATTCTGCGGCGCTCCATGAAAAGGAAGAACGAGAAAAGCAGTATTTTTCAAAATCTTAAATGGTATCAAAAATCCAGTCGGTTCCGGACTCAAATGTTTGTCCGGCCCGCAGGATTACAGGCGGGTTTTCCTCCACATTGATGGAATTGGACAGAAACTGGGTTTCCAGTGCTACCCCGTCCCGGTTCCTGTAGGGAAATCCCCCCTTGCCCCGGCACCCGCCTTCCAGGAAGTTGGCCGTATAGACCTGTACCGTAGGCATATCCGTACGGATTTGCAGGCGGCGGCCGCTGACCGGGTCACTTAATGTGATCGCCGGATGACCGGGATCTCTTCTGTTGAGGAGAAAGGGATGATCATAACCGCCGGCATTGGTCAGCTGAATATGATCATCATTTATCCTTTCCCCTATCTCATGAGGAGTTTGAAAATCAAATGGCGTTCCGGCCACATGAAGAAAGTCTCCCTCCACAAGGCCCTGATCATTGACACAGGCAATCCTGTCCGCATCAATGGTCAGCCTGTGGCCAAGAATATTGTCCTTCATGGCAGTCAGGTTAAAATATGTATGGTTGGTGATATTCAGTATGGTATCCTGATCGGATACTGCCTTATATCTGATATGCACTTCATTTGAAATAAGTCTGTATGTAACTGTAAGACTGAGTCTTCCCGGATATCCTTCTTCCATGTCTGCCGAGCTGTATCGGAAAGAAATGCCCTGGTCTGTAATCTCGCTGTCAAAGATTTTCCGGTCAAATCCGCAAAGGCCGCCGTGCAGATGGTGGGCGCCGCAGTTGACCGCCAGCTTGTAAAGGCGGCCGTTCAGAGTGAACTGTCCGTAGCCGATCCGGTTGGCAACCCGGCCGACCACCGCCCCCATCATACTGTTTTCGCTGTGGCAGTCCTTGATATCCGCATAACTTAAGACCACATCTTCTTTCCTGCCTTCCCGGTCAGCCGCAAAAAGGCGCAGGATCCTGCAGCCCAGATTGGTCACTTCCATAGTCAGAAAGTCATTTTCCAGTCTGTAATATAAGATCCCCTCATATCCGGGGCCGGCCTCGGTTTTTGTGACAGTGGTCATACAATAACCCTCTCCGTTTCTTTGTCAAAGAGATGGATATTATCAGGATCGATGGCAAGCTTTACACTGTTTCCGGAACTTGTCTGATACCTGGAAGGTATTCTGGAGATCATCCTCTGTCCTTCATAGGTAAAGTAAAGGAAAATCTCGGATCCCATCATCTCGTCAAGATCCACAGTGATGTCCATGAGGCCGCTGCCTGCCTTGTTAATGAAGTCCTGCTCAATATGTATGTTTTCGGGACGGACGCCCAGCACTACTTCTTTTCCGACATAAGCCTCCAGTGCCTTTACGGTGGAAGTTACCCTCGTATTTCCAAGGACAAGCTCATAGGCATCACCGGACTTCTCCACTTTTACATTGAGGAAGTTCATCTGGGGAGAGCCGATAAATCCTGCCACAAACATATTGCAGGGATAGTTATAAAGGTTCTGGGGTGTGTCAAACTGCTGGATCACACCGTCTTTCATGACGCAGATCCGGTCACCCATGGTCATGGCTTCCGTCTGGTCATGGGTTACATACACAAATGTGGTCTGCAGATCTTTATGCAGCTGGGAAATCTGTGTCCGCATACCGGTACGGAGCTTTGCGTCCAGGTTGGAAAGAGGCTCGTCCAGAAGGAAAACCTCGGGATCGCGGACCATGGCCCGTCCCAGAGCCACACGCTGTCTCTGGCCTCCGGAAAGTGCTTTGGGTTTCCGGTTCAGATAATCTTCCAGCTGCAGGACCTTTGCCGCTTCTCTCACCTTGCGGTCGATCTCATCCTTGGGAGTCTTGCGGAGCTTGAGTGCAAAAGCCATGTTATCATATACGGTCATATGGGGATAAAGGGCATAACTCTGGAAAACCATTGCGATGTCCCTGTTTTTGGGCGCCACATCGTTGACCCTTCTGTCGCCGATATAGAGGTCGCCTTCAGAAATGCTTTCCAGCCCTGCGATCATACGCAGAGTGGTGGATTTTCCGCAGCCGGACGGTCCGACCAGGACTACGAACTCTTTATCTTTGATTTCCAGATTCAGGTCCGGAATAACTGTTACGCCATTATCATAGGTTTTTACGACATTTTTAAATGTAATACCAGCCATGGATATTTCCTCCTAATCTTCCTACTCTTTCACGCCGCCCAGTGTCACACCATCCACGATAAATCTGGATAAGAGCAGATATACAATGATGATGGGCACGATGGCGATCGTGATCAGCATATAAACCTTACCCATATCAAACTTAAGGAAATCAGCACTTCTTAAAGAAGCGATCAGAATGGGCAGGGTCTTTTTCTTGTTGTCAGAGATGATCAAAGCAGGAATAAAGTAATTATTCCAGGTAGATACAAATGTGAATATGGCCTGTACGGCTATGGCCGGCTTCATGATGGGAAGGACGATACGGTTGAATGTGGAAAACTCACTGCATCCGTCCATCCGGGCCGCCTCCACCAGCTCCATGGGAAGGCTGGACTGAAGGTAGCTGTGCATGAAGTAGAAAACAGCCGGGGCCGCTATGGAAGGTATAAAGAGGGGCCAGAGATGGTTCATTCCTCCAAGCCTGTCCACAAGTCTTACAAAACCGAGAGCCGAAACCTGTGTAGGCATGGCAAGAATCAGCATGATAAAGACAAATGCGGGTTTTTTCAGTTTAAAATCATATGCGTAGAGGCCGTAAGCCGTCAATGCGGAAAAATAAGTAGCCAGGACAGCCGCCATGGTAGACACAAAAAGGCTGTTGCCGATACCGGAAAGTACCGGTATGTTGGCATCGTTCAGGACAGCGTGCAGATTCTTCATAAAACTGGTTCCCGGGATAAAGGAAAAGCCTTTCTGAATCTGATAATGGTCTCTTGTCGCGTTAATGATCAATATGTAAAAGAAGAACAGACAGAGGAAAGCGAGGAAAATGAGTACCGCGTGGGCTATGATGGTAAAAAGAACATTGCTGTCTTTCTTTTCTTTCATGTTCACATCGCTCCTTTCTGTTTTCTAAGTGCTCTTTTTTGCTTTCTGGCATCCGGATCTCCGTTCATGGAGAAGTATACGCCGATACATAAGATAGCGCAGATGATAAACAGAATAACGGATACGGCTCCGGCCATACCGTAATTCTTACTTGCCAGATGGTTGTTCAGGTACATGATCATTGTAGTGACGGTACGGTTGGGGTTGCCTTTACCGTTGGTCAGGATCTGGGGAACATCGAACATGTTCAGACCGCCGATCATGGAAGTGATCAGTACATATACTAAAATAGGACGGATATTGGGAAGGGTGATCTTGAAAAAGATCTGGTTATGGCTGCATCCGTCCAGCTCCGCCGCTTCAAAAAGCGCCGGGTTGATACCCATAATTGCTGCCATCAGAAGAATGGTCGTATTTCCGAACCACATGAGGAAGTTCATAAGACCGACCAGTCCGCGGGCACCCCATACGGTTGAAAGAAAACGGAAAGGGGTTGCCCTGAGTCCCGATGACATCAGGAATCCGTTGATGGGGCCCTTGTCGGAGAACAGGGCGAAGAAGAGCATGGCAAATGCGCTGGCCATGATCAGGTTTGGCAGGTAGATGACTACCTTGAAAAACTGTTTGCCGCGGATCTTAAGGCGGATATCCGTAAACCAGGCTGCAAGGAGCAGGGATACCGCAATCTGCGGAAGGAATCCGATCAGCCACAGGATAATAGTATTTCCCATATATTTAAGGAAATCACTGCTAAAAAGCGCCTTATAATTGGCAAGTCCGACCGGATTGGGTCCGACTATCTTCAGACCGCTTCTGTAATATTCGAAGAAACTGTAATAAATGGTTGATGCCAGCGGAATCAGCTGGAACAAAAGAAAAGCGGCAAAGAAAGGAAGTATAAAGATATATCCCCATTTCGCATAGCTTACCTGGTTTTTGCCTGTCGCTTTCTTCATATTCATCCTCCCTTCTTATAACTTAAACAGGGGGTTACATGGGCATTTTTTCGTAAAAAGGAGGAGGGGCAGCCCCCTCCTCCTGATCATCCCGCCATCAGGGTCTGCGGGCAGGATATTTTCATTATGATATATTTCCGATATTATTTCGGCCACTCAACTGCTGTAAGCTCCGGATACTGCTCCATGATAGCTGTCTCGAAGTTAGCTTTTGCCTTGTCAAGGTCAACGTTGCCGTCGAAGTAGTCCTTGAAAGCTGCCTGGAACTTCTCGTTACATCCCTGGTCATAAGGACTGATGTTGCTCATATCGATTGTCGGAGCAACCTCGGAGAACAGAGCGATGTGGTTCTGGCCGCCAAGGAAATCGGAAGCGAAATCAGAGTTTGCGATCTCTTCCATGCCGGAGATAGTATTGGTGTAATCCTGGATTTCCTGATTCTCGGTCATGCTCTTCATGATGTCCTTATTGCAGGTAAGGGCTTTCATAACATCGCCGATATGCTCAGCATTGTCTGTACCTGTTGCTGCACAGATCCATGTTCCGCCCCAGTAGTAAGGCTGCGGTCCCTTGCAGACTGCCCAGTCGCCAAAGCCTTTTTCACCGGCATTGCCTACCAGTGTAAAGTTGATTCCCCATGTAGAGTAGAAGAAACCGAATACCTTAGCGTCAGCGCCCTGATCACTTGCCCACTGCTCATCCCAGAGAGAGGTTTTGTTGTTGTAGCCCTTTTCTGTGAAGGTCTTGGTCTGCTCTACCCAGTTCATAAGGTTGGGATCTACCTTAACTGTAGTTCCGTCTACCCACGGACCGGATACATTGTTGGAGAATGTACGGTAGGAATCATCATATCCTGAAAGCATCTTGTAGCCTTTTGCAGAAGCCTGCTCCGCTACTTTATTGAAGTCATCCCAGGATCCAAGCGCTTTCTGAACGTCATCCGGATCGTCTGATCCGAGAACGTCCTTTGCGATGGAACGGCGATATGCGAATAATCCGGGAGCTGCCTGCCAGGATGTTGCCTTCTGCACACCGTCAACGGAAGCGATTTCCTTAGTGTAGGGATACTGATCTGCCAGATCATCTTCAGTGATACCTACATCTGCCAGCGGAAGTGTGAAATCGGAATCAACATATTTCAGAGCGTAGTCAGCCTCGATCAGGAAGATATCGATCTTGTCGTCAGCTGCTGCGGATTCCTGCTTCATAAGAGCATCATCCAGCTTGTCCTGATAATTGTTTCCTTCGTTGGGGTTGATGGTCCAGTGAACTTCAGTGCCGTCCTTTAATGTAGTAACGGACTTGTCATCACTGACTTTGTCAACTTCCGGATAATAATCGTTGAAGCGGCTCTGGAACTCCTCATTCCAGCACCAGATGTTAAGGACTTTTCCTTCTTCTGCCGCACCTGCAGCACCTGTAGATTCAGCCGGAGCGCCAGCGCTGCCGCAGCCGATTACAGAAGCTGCCATGAGACCTGCCAGAGCAAGTCCGGCGATAGACTTAAAACTTCTTTTCATAACTTCAATCCTCCTCAAAAAATTGAAACCATACAGAGACTTGCCGTCACTGCAAACACTTTACACTGTATCCGTCCAACAGCTTTCCGGACACCTTGATCTGTTCCGCCACACAAGTATTTTTCTTTTCGATGGCCTCCACCAGCTTTCTGACAGACTGCCTGCCGATCTGGTCCGCATCCTGATACCAGGTGGTCAGTCTGGGGGAAATGACCTGTGAAAGGTTAATACCGTCATAACCAACCACACTGATATCCTCCGGAATGGAGAGATTTCTTGATGAAATCTCAGTTAAACCGCCCAGGTAACTGTAATCATCCGGATACATGATCGCTGTCGGCGGATCCGGAAGATCCAGAAGAAATGCTGTTGCCTTCCGGGCTACATCTGGGTTATGGTACTTTCCGGCGTACACATAGTCGTCAGGGACTGTCAGTCCCTTCTCTTCCATGGCACGATGGAACCCCAGCAGCCTTTTATTGGTAACAGAAGTCATTTCTCCGTGGATAAAAGCAATCTTCCTGTGTCCCATTTCCAGCAGATAAGAGGCAAGTCTTCCTGCACCCTCGACATTATCCGACACAATACAGCTCGTATTGTCGAAAGAATAGTCAATAGTAATGACAGGTACTTCGCTCCTTACCAGCTCCAGGACAGAAGGCGCTTCAAAATCCACACAGGCGATCACTACTCCGTCACAATTGCGGTATCTGCAATGCTCAAGAAAAGAAACGGGGCCGCCTCCCAGATTCTGGGATATGAAGGTAATATCATACCCTCTGGCTTCCGCCTCCTCTTTCACACTGTTCAGGATCATCGAAAAGTACTCGTGTGTCAGCCCGGTTCTGGACTCATCCACAAACAGAACTCCGATATTATGAGAGATGTTGGTCTTGAGAAGACGGGCCGCGGCGTTGGGCATGTAATGCATCTCGCTGGCTGTACGTTTAACAAGGGCAATGGTTTCGGCGCTTATGTCGCCGTAGCCGTTCAGCGCTTTGCTTACTGTTGCCGGTGAAACACCGCAGGCCTTGGAAATATCTTTGATCGTAACCATATTATTTCCTCCTCCCGCATAATCATCTTAATCTGTTTCCCGCTGTTTCGAATACGTTTTCGTAATTTCATTCTAAACGTTAAATTAAGCGCCGTCAACTGATACTATTCACAATGTTTCCGGGATTTTTTTATGCAAAATATCCAAATGTGAAAAAATATCTCTTTTTTTATTTACATTTTTACTATATGGGCTTTATAATGAATGCAGTATCTTCGAAAACGTATTCGTAAAGAAAGGACTCTTATATGAAGTACGGATATTTTGATGACAAAGCACGTGAATATGTTATAACCGAACCCAGAACACCCCTGCCATGGATCAACTATCTGGGATCACAGGATTTTTTCCGCCTGATCTCCAATACTGCCGGAGGTTACTGCTTCTATAAAGACGCCAAGCTCATGCGTCTTACCCGTTATCGTTACAATAACAGTCCCATGGACTGCGGCGGTCACTACTATTATATAAAAGAAGGTGACTGTATCTGGAACCCCGGATGGCAGCCTGTCCAGACGGAACTGGATTCCTACCAGTGCCGGCACGGCCTCGGCTACAGTATCTTTACCGGCAAAAAGAACGGACTCAAAGCCGTTCAGGAGGTTTTTGTACCAATCTCCGACACATGTGAGGTGACCCGTCTTTCTCTGACCAATGAATCTGACAGCGAGAAAAAGGTTGACCTTTTCAGTTATGTTGAATTCTGTCTCTGGGATGCCATGGATGATTCCTCCAATTTCCAGAGGAACTTTTCCACCGGCGAGGTTGAAGTCACAGGTTCTGCTATCTACCATAAGACAGAATACAGAGAGAGACGCAGACATTATGCAGTCTTCTCCGTCAACAGACCTGTAGACGGCTTTGACACAAGCAGGGATGAGTTTGTGGGCCTTTACAACGGTCCTGCCAACCCCCAGGCTGTCAGGGAAGGAAAGAGCCGCAACTCTGTTGCCCACGGCTGGGCGCCGGTCGGAAGCCACCATCTTTCTTTCACACTTGCCCCGGGCCAGTCGGTTTCTTCCATCTTTGTCCTCGGCTACTGTGAAAACCCCAAAGATCAGAAGTTTGAGGCACCCGGCATTATTAACAAGAAGCCTGCCCTCTCTCTGCTCTCAAAGTATCAGTCTGACGACCAGTTCGATCAGGCCTTTGCTGATCTCAGGGCTTACTGGGATGATCTTCTCTCCAACTTCCAGATCAGCAGTGAAGACGATAAGCTGAACCGGATCGTTAACATCTGGAATCAGTACCAGTGCATGGTTACATTTAACATGAGCCGGTCTGCCAGCTACTATGAAAGCGGCCTGGGCCGCGGCATGGGATTCCGCGATTCCTGCCAGGATCTTCTGGGCTTCGTTCATCTGATCCCCGAAAGAGCAAGAGAACGTATCATAGATATTGCCAATACCCAGTTTGAAGACGGCAGCACCTATCATCAGTACCAGCCTCTTACCAAGAGAGGCAATATGGATGTGGGAAGCGGATTTAATGACGATCCCCTCTGGCTGATCGCAGGCACCGCCGCCTACCTCAGAGAAACCGGTGATTTTTCCATTCTCGATGAAATGTGTACATTTGATAACAATGAAAGCAACTGCGCTACTCTGATGGAACATCTGCGCAGAAGCTTCAATTATACCCTGACCCATAAGGGTCCCCACGATCTTCCCCTGATCGGCCGAGCCGACTGGAATGACTGCCTCAATCTGAACTGCTTCTCGGAAGAACCCGGCGAGAGTTTCCAGATTACCGGTCCCAGCGAAGGTCCGGTAGCGGAAAGCGTGTTTATTGCCGGTATGTTTGTGAAATACGGCTATGAGTACGCTGAGATCTGCCGTCACCTTGGACTGGATGATGAAGCCGCTTCCGTTACAGAAGAAGTAGGCAAAATGGAATCTGCCGTTCTTGACGGAGGCTGGGACGGAGAATGGTTCGTACGTGCCTACGATGCTTTTTCCAGACCTGTCGGAAGCAAGGTATGCAAGGAAGGCCAGATTTTTATCGAGCCCCAGGGCATGTGCGTTATGGCAGGGATCGGTGTGGAAAGCGGTCATGCCGCGAAGGCCTTAAAGAGTGTTGAAGACAGGCTCGAAACCGAATTCGGAATCGTCCTCAATCAGCCTGCATACACGGAATATCATGTGGAATTGGGCGAAATCAGCTCCTATCCGCCCGGATATAAGGAAAATGCCGGCATTTTCTGCCATAATAATCCCTGGATCGCCTGTGCCGAAACCGTTTTAGGCCATGGGGACCGGGCCTTCAGCGTATTCAAAAAGACCTGCCCTGTCTATCTGGAGGACATCAGCGAGATCCACCGTACAGAGCCTTACGCTTACTGTCAGATGGTTGCAGGAAAAGATGCCCCCAACCACGGAGAAGGAAAGAACAGCTGGCTGACCGGTACGGCTGCCTGGACTTTCACCTGCATGAGTCAGTATATCCTCGGGATCCGCCCCACTCTGGACGGTCTTATGGTGAATCCGTGTATTCCGGCAAGTCTGAAGAGCTTTAGCTGTACAAGGAAATACCGCGGTACAAGTTACCATATCACGGTTGATAACAGCGCCGGCGCAGAATGCGGTATCGCTTCCGTAACTGTAAACGGAAAAGAAATAGAAGGAAATGTCCTTCCGCAGGTTAAAAGCGAAAATCCTGTAGAAGTATACGTAAAAATGGGTGATAAATAATGAGTTTTTCAAAAGATTTCGTATGGGGCGCTGCCAGCGCTTCCTATCAGATTGAAGGCGGAGCCGGCGAAGACGGAAAAGGACTTTCTGTCTGGGATGTATTCAGTCACCGGCCCGGAAAGACCTTTGACGGTCATCACGGAGACGTGGCGGCTGATGCCTACCACCGGTTCGAGGAAGATCTGGATATCATGGCTTCAATCGGCATCAAAAACTACCGTTTCAGCCTGAGCTGGCCGCGTATCCTTCCGGAGGGCTGCGGCAATGTCAATAAAGCGGGACTCTCCTACTATGACCGGGTTGTGGACGGCTGTCTTGCCCGCGGCATCACTCCCTGGATCACACTTTACCATTGGGATCTCCCCTATGCCCTTTACCTGAAAGGCGGCTGGCTGAACAGGGAGACTGCCCTTCATTTCGGGGAATATGCCCGGCTGGTGGGAGCTCATTTCAAAGGCCGCGTAAACCATTACATGACTATCAACGAACCCCAGTGCGCCATCGGTATGGCCCACATCTCCGGCCTGCACGCACCCGGAACTATTCTGCCGGACTCTGAGACCTTTCTCTCCTGGCATAATATTCTCCTGGCGCACGGCTTCGCAGTCAGAGCCCTGCGGGAAACCGTGCCGGATGCCAGTATCGGTCTGGCTTCCACCGGTGCCCTGACCTACATGAAAGATCGTCCTTCAAAGACACC
>CACZQE010000334.1 GCA_902783205.1 uncultured Lachnospiraceae bacterium
GTTATTGTGCTTGCCGGAACCGTTGATGCCTGCAAAGGGCTTCTCGTGAAGAAGACATTTGAGACCATGCTGTTCAGCTACACGCTGAGCGGTCTCCATGACAAGCTGGTTGTGATCTGTGGCAATGTTGTTCTGGTCGTAGATGGGCGCAAGCTCATGCTGGGCCGGCGCAACTTCATTATGCTGGGTCTTGGCAGAGATGCCCAGCTTCCACAGTTCCTTATTGAAACTGTTCATAAATCCCAGGATCCTCTCCGGAATCACGCCGAAATAATGGTCATCCATCTCCTGCCCTTTGGGCGGCATGGCTCCAAACAGAGTTCTTCCGGTAAAGATCAGGTCTTTTCTCTTTAAATAGTTTTCCTTGTCCACAAGGAAATATTCCTGCTCTGCGCCTACACTGGTCTCCACATGCTTAACCTGGTCTTTTCCGAAAAGCTTGAGGATACGGACTGTCTGGATATCCAGAGCCTGCATGGACCGGAGAAGGGGCGTTTTCTTGTCAAGCGCCTCTCCCTTATAGGAACAGAAGGCTGTGGGAATACAGAGAATTTTGGCGTGGGGTGTTTCTTTAATGAAGGCCGGTGAAGTACAGTCCCATGCTGTATATCCTCTTGCCTCAAAAGTCGCCCTCAGGCCGCCTGAAGGGAATGAGGAAGCGTCAGGTTCGCCCCTGACCAGCTCTTTCCCCGAAAAGCGCAGGAGGGTCGTGCCATCGTGCTGGGGATCAATAAAGGAATCATGCTTCTCCGCCGTAATACCGGTCAGAGGCTGGAACCAGTGGGTGAAATGTGTGGCGCCTTTTTCTATGGCCCACTCTTTCATCTCATGGGCAACAATGTCCGCCACTTCCGGATCCAGCTCCACACCCCGCTCGATGGTCGCCTTCATTTTTTTATATGCAGCCTTAGGAAGCCGCTCCTTCATCACGGCATCACTAAAAACATTGGAACCAAATATTTCTTTTACATTTGTCTTCATAAAGTCGGGCTTCCTTTCCTGGTGCAGATCATATGTAAAGGCATGGTTATAATTATCAGTAAGCCAGTTTCTCCTCGAAATATGCTTTCAGATCTTCGATCTTGATTCGCTCCTGCTCCATGGAGTCACGCTCACGTACTGTTACGGCGCCATCCTCAAGGGAGTCAAAGTCGAATGTCACGCAGTAAGGAGTTCCGATCTCGTCCTGTCTGCGGTAGCGCTTACCGATGTTTCCGCGGTCATCATACTCGCAGTTATAGAGCTTGCAAAGATCTGTGTAGATCTTCTCTGCTTCCCCGCCGAGTTTCTTGGAAAGGGGAAGGACAGCAACTTTGACCGGTGCGATCGCCGGGTGGAAATGCATGACATTACGGATATCTCCGTCCTTGATCTCCTCCTCGTCATATGCTGCGCATAAGAAGGCCAGAGTCACACGGTCAGCACCCAGTGAAGGCTCGATAACATAGGGGATGTATTTTCTCTTTTCCTCGTCATCAAAGTAGGACATATCCACTTTGGATACTTCCTGATGACAGGTCAGGTCATAATCTGTACGGTCGGCAATACCCCAGAGTTCGCCCCATCCGAAGGGGAAGAGGAACTCGATATCAGAGGTAGCCTTGGAGTAGAAGGACAGCTCATCCTTGTCATGGTCACGAAGTCGGAGCTCCTCATCCTTAAGGCCCAGGTCCTTCAGCCAGTTTACACAATAGTCTTTCCAGTAAGCAAACCACTCAAGATCCGTATCCGGTTTGCAGAAGAACTCCAGCTCCATCTGCTCGAACTCTCTGGTACGGAAGGTGAAGTTACCGGGTGTGATCTCATTCCGGAAGGACTTTCCGATCTGTCCGATTCCGAAGGGGAGTTTCTTTCTGGATGTTCTCTGTACATTTTTAAAGTTGACAAAAATACCCTGTGCCGTCTCCGGACGAAGGTATACTGTATTCTTGGCATCTTCCGTAACACCCTGGAATGTCTTGAACATCAGGTTGAACTGGCGGATGTCCGTGAAATTGTGGCTGCCGCAGCTGGGGCAGGGAATATTATGCTCCTCGATAAAGCCGGACATCTTCTCGTTGGACCAGCCGTCGATGGAGGACTCCAGCTCAATTCCATTCTCTTTTGCAAAATCTTCAATGAGGTTATCTGCCCGGAAACGCTCCTTACATTCCTTACAGTCCATCAGCGGGTCGGAGAAGCCGCCCAGATGACCTGATGCAACCCATGTCTGGGGATTCATAAGGATCGCGCAGTCCACGCCTACATTGTAGGGGCTTTCCTGGATAAACTTTTTCCACCAGGCACGCTTGATATTGTTCTTGAGCTCAACACCCAGATTGCCGTAATCCCATGTATTGGCAAGGCCGCCGTAAATCTCGGAACCCTGGTAAATGAATCCTCTGGCTTTAGAGAGCGCAATAATTTTGTCCATTGTCTTTTCCATGTCTCTTTACCTCATTTTTCTAAAAAATATAATAAAACAGATTTATTGTACATTTTATCTATTGCCATTGCAAGAAATTCCTAATAAAAATTCATGCGCCGGCTATGATTTCTTTTCTGAAAAATCCTCCTCGGGATCGGCAAGCATCTGAGCGGTGTTGAAGCGGTGGTCGGCCACCTGGTCAAAAAAGCGGCCCACGATCCAGGAGAATTCACGGAATATCTCCTCGCTCAAGGTGAATGAATACAGTCTGGAAAGGGGTATATCAGCGACATATGTCAGGCTGTAGAGGGTCTCCTCCGACAGAGCTGCCGCCGGAACTTCCCTGGCACAGTCCACGCAGACTGCCCCGCCTTCCTCAAGAGAAATGCCTGCAAGGGGGCCCCGGACGCCGCATCGGACGCAGGACTCTGTCTGCAGGCGCATACCGCACAGTACCAGAAGGCGGTATTCAAAGATTCTGCGGATGAGTCCCGGACTGATCCGGTCACGCTTCATGGCTGTGAAGGTCACATACAGAAGATTCAGTATATCCCGCTGATCCTGTCCTTCTACCGTAAAATACTCTGTCACCTCGGCAAAATATGTGCTGTAGAGGATATGGTCATAGCTGTCCTTGATATAGCCGAAAAAATCTCTGCATTCCCCGGACGTTATCCGCATATAGTTTCTGGTCTGTGTGATGACAAAGTCTCCCCAGATCAGCGGCTGGGAAACGGCATGGAGCCGTCCTGTGACCTTGCGGCCGCCGGAGGCAAATGCCTGGATCCTGCCCTGTTCCCTGGTCAGGATGGTCAGCCTTTTGTCATTTTCTCCCACGGGGCGGACTGACAGAACGATTCCGCTTGCCTTGAACTGATTACTCATGGCTCATATCCTCCCCTGTCCCCGGCTAGAGATCCTTCCGGTTGTAGCCGTAATTCTTCAGGAGAATATCGCTGTCTCTCCAGTCTTTTCTGACCTTGACCCAAAGCTTCAGATTCACCTTGGTGTCCAGAAGATTCTCAATCTCCGTGCGGGCATCCGTGCCGATCTGTTTGATCATCTTTCCGTTTTTTCCGATGATGATTCCTTTATGGGAATCTCTTTCACAGACGATCACCGCATCGATATCCATGATGCTGTCCTTTTTCCTGCCACGCATCCGCTCGACTACCACAGCGATTCCATGGGGAATTTCCTCACTCAGCCGCCGCAGGGCCTTTTCCCGGATCAGTTCCGCCACGATCTGACGTTCCGGCTGGTCCGTGACTGTATCCTCATCATAGTACATGGGACCTTCCGGAAGCAGGTCAAAGATCGTTTTAAGAAGTTCGTCCGTATTCTCTCCGGTCACCGCGCTCACAGGCACGATTCCGGCAAAATCATAGCGGGCGTTATATGTTACAACAGCCTTTAAAAGGGCTTCTTTATCCACTGTATCAATCTTGTTGACCACCAGGACCACCGGCGTCTTAACCTTGGCCAGCCGGCTCAGGATATACTCCTCACCCTTTCCGATAAATGTAGAGGGTTCCACCAGCCAGAGCACAGCATCCACGCCATCCAGAGTGCGTACAGCCGCTTCCAGCATGTAGTCGCCCAGTTTATTCCTGGCCTTGTTGATCCCGGGTGTGTCCACAAAAACAATCTGCCCCTCCTCAGAAGTGTAGACCGTCTGAATCCGGTTTCTCGTGGTCTGGGCCTTCTGGGAAGTGATGGCGATCTTCTGCCCGATCAGATGATTCATAAGTGTGGATTTACCGACGTTGGGTCTGCCTATGATTGTTACAAATCCTGATTTATACAAATGTTTCTTCCTTCCTGATTATTTCACCAGCATGCCTGTCTCTTTGAACATTTCTTTTTCGTCTTCGATCACCTGGTCATTTCCGATCGCACAGATGGTCTCCTCACCGATTACCGCGTCTACATAAGGCGCCAGGGCCCGGATAGACTCTTTGGAAGCGGAAAGGATTTCTTCCCGTTCCTTCTTTACGGACTCGATGCTGATACCGGACATCCATGCGCTGAAGGATCTGGTTCCCAGAGCCACAGGCTCCAGAGGCTGGTCGATGGCGCTGATAGTGCCGATAATAAACTTGGTCATATCCGTCTCATCCACGTCAAAGTCCCTTACATACTGAGCTGCGCGGCGGTAGACCTCCATGGTTGCCGACAGGTTGGGATCTCTGTAGGATGTAAAGTATCCGTAGCCGTCTCTGGAAAAGCTGCACATACAGCCGTAGGCGCCGCCTTCCACACGTACCTTGTTCCAGAGATAATCGTAGGCAAAGATAGTACGAAGAACGCGGAGGGCACCTGTGTAAGGTCTTTCCTCGGAAGCGAAGCGGCCGGCTGTTGCCACATACTGTACCTGGCTGGCAGTCTTGAATCCTTCATTCTTCTTCTCAAGCTTAAATGCCGGTACGGATCTTGCGAAGGGTTCCTCCCACAGACAATCGGTAAAGCGGACGAGCTCCTCGCTTAAAAGTTTGTCAAAATCAAACTGACCTGTCAGACTCAGGATCAGGTTCTCCTTGCGGAAAATGCAGTTCTGAACTTCCTGCAGGCGTCTGATCACCTGGTCGGCCCTCTCTTCAAAGTGGTTTTCCAGGTCTTTGATGAAGTAATAATAATCCATGCCTTCAGCAACTTCCTTATAGTGAGACATAGGCTCCACATAGGAAAGCGCTCTGTTGGCAGCATATACATGGCCTGATGCAGGAATCCTCTCTTCCATCTTGCTGGTAATCTCGGAGAAGATTTCTTTCAGCCTCTTCTTATCGCCAAAGCCCGTGGTAAAGAGTACTTCGGATAAGAGTTCCATACCATCGGGAATCTGGTCTTCCAGGCACTTCATCCTGAAGCCGAATACGGGACGGAATCCGTCTTCCTTCCACTCCAGGGGCTGCACTGCCGTGTAAGCGGACAGACCGCCGATCTTTAAGTTGATCTGAGTCGCCAGCTCATTATAAGTATAGTGCAAGGTATCCATGTAGCGGAAAATGTCTACCAGCATGGTAGTATAAGGAATCAGCTCCTCAGGGAGCTCTGTGATATCAAAGCAGAAATTGAAGTATACGATGCCGTTTGTATGATAGTCATGAATCACGGTCGGAATACCTCCGATCTCTGTCTCCTGATTCTTAAAGGGCATGACCTCCCTGGGAATGTCTTTCAGGGACAGCATGGGAATTGTAGCAATCTCTTCCCTGCTGGAAGGTGTCTTCTGGTATTCCTTCAGATTCTTTGTATCCTCGATCAGATAATGCAGCTGTTTGTCGCTTAAGTTTGCTTTTACTTTTGCAAGCTGCTTTTTAAGCTCTTCCTGGGACCGCTTGTTCTTGTCCTTTTCCGGACTCAGAGCTACATAAGCCTTATGACTGTTTTCAAGGATGGTCTCCCTGAGCAGGTTCTCAAAATATCCTTCCTCAGCCTTGGTCTTAAGCTTCCTGAGCGGTTTGAAGGAATCACCGAAAATCACGGCATTGGCATCATCGTAGAGCCAGCTGTCAAGGAAATGCAGGCCATAGATCAGTCCCTTGGGATATCTGCCGAAAGAAGCCTCTCTGTACTTGAACTCAAAGCTGTTGATGGCCGACTGGATGGCCAGTCTGTCAATACCTCTGTCTGCCTGCTCTTTTAAACTCTCCTCAACCAGGGATACAAATGTCTCCAGGGAATCCGCCGGCGCATTCTTGGAAATCACCGTAAAAAGGGGCTGCTGAATGCCGCCGTCGTAATAGCTGTCCACATCCTTGCCCATGCCGGCCTCGATCAGTTTCTTCTTGACAGGCGCGCCGGGCATGCTGAAAAGGACGTAGTCCAGGATCTGCATGGCCAGATCCTTTTCGGGATCGGCTCCCTCTCCTGTCTGGACACTGTAGCTGTAATAACATCCGTCAGTCTCATCATCGGAAATGGAGTAGGTATCTCTGACCACCATGGGCTCCTTATAAGGCTCCTGCATGGGAATCTCGGAATCCGCTTCACGGTACTCAAACTTCGACAGGTACTCGCGGTCGATAAAAGCAAGTTCCTTTTCAAAGTTTACATTTCCATAGAGATAGATGTAACTGTTGGAAGGATGATAATATCTGGCATGGAAAGTCAGAAATCCCTCTTTGGTCAGCTGGGGAATGGCGTCGGGATCTCCGCCTGACTCGAAAGCATAGGGCGTATCCTTGAGAAGGGCAGCCTGGATCTTGCGCTCAAGCACACCCTCCGGAGATGAATAAACACCCTTCATCTCGTTATATACAACGCCGTTAAAAGTCAGTTCATCATCGGGACTGTCAATCTCATAATGCCATCCTTCCTGCTTAAGAATCTGATCCCTCTTGTAAATGTTGGGAAAGAAGACGGCATCCAGATAAACACTCATCAGATTATGGTAATCCTGGCTGTTGCAGCTGGCGATAGGATAGACCGTTTTATCGGAATAAGTCATGGCATTTAAAAATGTATTGAGGGATCCTTTGGCCAGCTCTACAAAGGGATCCTTAGCCGGATATTTCTCTGATCCGCAAAGGACAGAGTGCTCCAGGATATGGGCAACACCCGTGTCATCACAGGGCGGTGTCCGGAATGCAATGGAGAAGACTTTATTATTATCGTCATTATCCACCAGAAGAACTCTTGCTTTGGTCTTCTCGTGGCGCAGAAGATAGGCATATCCCTCCAGATCCGGCAGCCATTCCTGTTTTTCCAATCTATAGTTAGCGTAGTCTTTATGATTGAGCATTTGTAAACCTCCTTGTTCTGATACACTAACTTTTATAATATCACAAAAGCTCCTATAAAAAAAGACACTTCACTCTTTCTGTTTAAAAAATGAAGTGCCTTCTATTCATTGATTTTCTATAAAATGTCAGATCAGAAAGGATTAGTTGTTGATCAGCTTATCCTCGCCGTTCCAGCTGTAAAGCTTACGGATCTCGGCACCGATCTTCTCAGCCGGATGCTCTGCTGCAAGCTTTCTCATAGCCTTGAAATGTACCTGAGAACCTGCGGAGGACATATCTAAGAGGAACTCTTTTGCAAATGTTCCGTCCTGGATGTCTGCAAGGATCTTCTTCATTGCCTTCCTTGTCTCGTCTGTAACGATCTTGGGACCTGTTACATAGTCGCCGTACTCAGCTGTGTTGGAGATGGAATATCTCATTCCTGCGAAACCGGACTGATAGATCAGGTCAACAATAAGCTTCATCTCATGGACGCACTCAAAGTATGCGTTTCTGGGATCGTATCCTGCCTCGACAAGAGTCTCGAAACCTGCCTGCATCAGAGCACAGACGCCGCCGCAGAGGACTGCCTGCTCACCAAAGAGGTCTGTCTCGGTCTCTGTACGGAATGTAGTCTCAAGGATGCCGGCTCTTGCGCCGCCGATTCCAAGACCGTATGCCAGAGCTTTCTCCAGAGCCTTGCCGGTGTAGTCCTGCTCAACAGCAACCAGACAAGGTGTTCCCTTACCCTCAAGATACTCGGAACGAACTGTATGTCCCGGTGCCTTGGGCGCGATCATGGTTACATCCACATTTGCCGGAGGTGTGATGCATCCGAAATGAATGTTAAAGCCATGTGCGAACATAAGCATATTGCCCTCTTCCAGGTTGGGCTCGATGCTTTCCTTGTAAAGTGCTGCCTGCTTCTCGTCATTAATCAGGATCATGATTACATCAGCCTGCTTTGCAGCTTCTGCAGCCGTGTAAACTGTTAAGCCCTGAGACTCAGCCTTAGCCCAGGATCTGCTTCCCTCATAGAGGCCGACGATCACGTCACAGCCGGATTCTTTCAGGTTCAGTGCGTGTGCGTGTCCCTGGCTTCCGTATCCGATGATGGCAATCTTCTTTCCCTCAAGATAAGATAAGTCACAGTCTTCCTGATAAAAAATTCTTGCGTCCATGTTTCAAATTCCTCCTAAAAATATATGATATGATCATCCTTTTCGGCTCTAAGGCCGCAAGGACTTTATTCAGAGCGTGCTGATACCTCTTTCGAGGCCTGTAATTCCCGTGCGGACCATTTCCAGAACGTCAAAATCAGACAGAAGGTTCAGGAATGCATCCAGCTTGTTCTGTGTTCCTGTCAGTTCTATGATCACTGAATCCGTACTTACATCCACCACTTTGGCACGGAATACATCCGCGATGGAAATAAGATCTCTCTTCTCTTTCTTATCCGCCATAACCTTGACAAGGACCATCTCACGGCATACGGACTGGTCTCTGTCAAGCTCTATGATCTTGCGCACTTCTTCCAGCTTGTTGATCTGCGCCCTGATCTGCTCGAGAATCTGGTCATCTCCGCTTACGGCAACGGAAATCCTGGTGTATCTGGTGTCATTGGTCACACCGGCCGCAATACTTTCAATATTGTAATTACGGCGGCTGAACAGAGATGAAACCCTTGCAAGCACACCGGGATTGTTGTCTACCAAAAGGGATAAAACAATCTGTTTCATGTAAACTCTCCTTCTTGCTCAATGTAAACGGCCGCAGCCGTATTTATGTCTAATATGTGGAAATTCCGTCCGTCTTCTCCGGATAATATCCGTCAA
>CACZQE010000335.1 GCA_902783205.1 uncultured Lachnospiraceae bacterium
CTTCCCCTCGGGTACTTTGGAAAAAGGGATCTCGCAGATCTTACAGAAACGATCATGGGCGACGTGAACCGTCTGGAGCATGTCTGGTCCCACTGCCTGGGATATCTGTACGGCTCCTTCATTTCGACGGCAATCATAGCGGTCGGCATGTTTGTCTGTGACTGGCGGCTGGCGCTGGCCTGTCTGTGGGGTGTCCCCGTTGCATTTGTCCTGCTTTTCGGCAGCCGGAAGCTGGCAAAACACCATTCGGAGATTACCAAATCGGCAGGTATCCGGGTGTCAGACGGCATTCAGGAAACACTGGAAAACATACGGGAAATCCGGGCAACAAATCAGGAAGACCGCTTCCTGAAAACTCTGAATGATAAAATTGACTATCATGAAAAAACTATGCTTAGCGGCGAGCTGTCCACAGGCATTTTTGTCAATGCGGCCAGTGTTATAATGCGGCTTGGCGTGGCAACGACTATTCTTACCGGAACAAGCCTGATCCTTTCGGGTCAGATAGACTTTATGCTTCTGTTCATGTTTCTTCTTGCAATCACCCGCATCTATGCCCCCTTCGACCAGGCACTGGCCCTGATTGCGGAAATGTTCATATCCCAGATCTCCGCAAGTCGTTTAATGGAAATCTACGACGCAAAAACAGCAGAAGGCGCGGATGTCTTTACCCCAAAAGGACATGACATAGTATTTGAGGATGTCGGATTTGCATACGATGATGAAAGGGTCCTTCAGGGCGTCAGCTTCACTGCAAAAGAGGGCCAGGTTACAGCATTAGTCGGTCCCTCCGGTTCCGGAAAGAGCACCTGCGCGAGGCTGGCTGCCAGACTGTGGGATATATCTGAAGGAACGATCAGGGTCGGCGGCACAGACATCAGCAGTATCGATCCCGAAGTACTTCTCACAGATTATTCCATGGTATTTCAGGATGTAGTGCTTTTTGACGATACCGTCATGGAGAACATCCGCCTCGGAAAGCATGGTGCGACAGATGAGGAAGTTCTCGCTGCCGCAGCTGCCGCAAACTGTGATGAATTCGCTCTGAAACTGCCACAGGGCTATGCGACGCCAATCGGCGAGAACGGAGCAAAGCTTTCCGGCGGAGAACGCCAGCGTATCTCCATAGCCAGGGCACTTCTGAAAAATGCCCCCATTGTCCTGCTGGATGAGGCCACCGCCTCCCTTGATGTAGAAAATGAGACAAAAGTACAGGATGCTCTGTCAAGGCTGCTTGCCGGAAAGACCGTCCTGGTCATTGCACACCGTATGCGCACTGTGGAAGCTGCCGATAAGATTATCGTCCTGGCAGACGGCAAAGTGGCCGAAGAAGGCAGTCCCGACCAGCTGCTCGCAAGAGAAAACGGTATTTTCAGACGTATGACCCGGCTTCAGAGTGCCAGTGCCGGATGGAGCATCTGACACTCTTTTCAGGTCATACTATCAATTAATCGTCTTAAGCTTCTATAAGTTCAACCGGGACAAGCTCGGGTGCAGTGGTCTCTTTGAGCTTTTCAAGGTATGCAGCCTTGTCGAAACCTTCTTCTGCGGTAATGTCCGCATAGAGGGTAAGCTCATTCTCAACAGGATTATACTTCATATATGCCCTGGCAGTCCGGATTCCGTCACAGGCAAGAAGAATTTCCTCAACCTTGTTAAGATCAAAGAATCTGCGGCCATGAATACCATCCGTAATAACTTCCCGGCCTTTCTTCTCCAGGAAGTCAACGGTACCGTCAGGAAGGATCCTTCCTTTGAGTCCGGTGGAGTAGAGGGTGCCGGGGCCGTAAGGATTCTCAATGACTTCATTAAATGAAGAGGGCTCGCAGTCCATGACATAGAGAGGACCCCATGCTCCGTAAGGTTTCTTTCTTCCGGATTCATCAAGAATATAAACCTTGACCCTTCTGTTAGCGGAAATATTGGGCAGAAGGTTGAATCCGGCTTCTCTGTTAAGTACATCGCCGTAAACACGGAAATGTTTCGGGTATACTTCCTCGGGCAGGTGACGTTTGAGCCGGCGGACGGAGCTTTCTTCCATCATGGCACGGACGATCTCTTCGTAACAGGTCAGGAAGATCTCAAGTACTTCTCTGTCAAAACGGTTCTCCCAGTAGCGGAGTTCTGTATAGAATCCGTCCTCATCATACATGATCTGCATGTGGAAAGGCAGGGAATCCAGCTGCAGGCAGCCAAGCCTCTCGCCCGGCTCGTCTCCGGGAGTCGGTACAGAAAGGATATCCCCCTGGTACTGAAGGAACATATCACCCATCCTGGATACGGGAGTATAGTTTTTCATGGTAGACATAATCTGGCTGCCGGCCCGGGTGATCAGCTCATTGACCTTTTCATGGGCAACTCTCTGATATCTGTAGAGGTATGTTTTAAAGAGGCATCCGGCAAGTCCCGCCCAGCGGCCGTCAGTTCTGCCGCTGTGAATGCTGTTGACAAACACATC
>CACZQE010000336.1 GCA_902783205.1 uncultured Lachnospiraceae bacterium
CCGATGATGTCAGATGGATTTACATTATTCTCGTCATTGACAGGGTTATTATCACCTCTTGTAATGAATGATCTTCCACCATCAAACTCATTAATTTCAATAATTCTGTGGGTATTCTTGATTCTGTTTCCATCAACTATAGCATAGAAAGTAATTACATCATCTTTGTTTAGTTCAAACAAATCCACCTGCTTAACGAAAATCAGATCACCCTTTTTGAATGTAGGGCTCATTGAATCTGACTCTACAGACATCGGCATAATGCCAAACAGATTGGGGACACCGTTATTGCGTTCTGACGTAAACACGAGTATCGTGATCAGCAACGCGAAGATAAGAACGATCCACGCTAGAACATTGACAATTGTACCTAAAACTTTCTTCATAAAGATTCCCCTTCTTGCATTATGTTGTTTCTACGATCCGGAAGTCCATTCCGAATTTGATCTTCCCACCTATTATTGCATCCACGCAGTCAGGATCATTGCCTTCAAGCCAGATGACTACAGTATATTTGTCTTTTGCTTTTGGTGCAAATCCCTCTACGGTCTCCTTAAGAACAGTAGCACCGGACAAGAACTCTTTATCACAGTCGCTCTCCATTCCTGTACCATTGGATTTTGTCTTACCGTAGACAGTTTTCTCACCATTACAATAAACAGCTACTCTGATTGCTTCATCAACGCCGTTGGAGACATTCTCAATGTACAATTCTTTCTCATATGACAGAGTGTCCTGGCCGGCATTGATCAGATAGAATGTATAAGCTATGTAATTGGCACCATTGTGGGAGCCGTTGATCATGTCAATATTATCAGGAAGATCCTTACCGCTGATATTAGTCATGTCGTATGCCATATCGGCATTAAGCAAGGATATCGTGTGATCGAAGTCAGGAGTCTCGGACAAGGACAGGCTCTGGTTGACCATATCGTATTTGCTGACACGGACGGTGAATCCGCCGAATTTGTCATAGAAATATGAGATAGCATAAGCTATGGCGATAACGGCAACAAGGATAATAACGAGCAACGACAATATCCTGGTCACGAATACATACTTCTTGACCTCTGTCGCCGTTCTCCGGAGTCCTGCGACATCCTTTGCCTTGTTGTTCTTATCCTTAGCCAATTACAATACGCTCCTCATCTTATTATAATACCACTAATTTCTCTTTCTTACATATCTCTCTAAAGTATACTTGCCTGCAAGGTTGCCTGCCACATATCTGCAGTCCGCTTCAAAGAGAGCCTCCGCCTGGTTAGCTGTCGATATTCCGTCAGCAATCGGATCTGCCCCGAGGCCGCCGACAAATTCAACAATGGAATGAACGGCAGCATTTGATCTCTCGTTCTTACCTATATACATTGTTACTTCCTGACTGAGCATTACATAGTCAACCGGATATTCGGACAGCTTCATCAGAGGTGAATTGCTTCCGCCAAAACCCGTAAGCAGGAAATGGAATCCTCTGTTACGCAGATTCTCGATCACCCTGGCGTGTTTGACAGAACCTTCCGTCAACAGCTTCAACGGCAACTCAAAACAGATCCTGTTGGGATCGGTATCGTTGTCTTCAACGTAGTTAAGCATTCTCTGCTCTGCGCCACGCTCCAGAAGATATGCCGGTGGCATATATACTGATACCCATTTATAAAAGAAATCCCTCTCCTTAAACTTCTTCTCCGCTTCAAGTGCCTGCCTTAATTCAAGTTCAAAGAGAGACAAACACTGATTGGACAACTCGGCTACGTCTCTGAAGTTCTCCGGCATCAGTATCCCGAGTCCCGGAGTATTAAGCCTTGTCTTGGACTGGAAGAAAGCAAGGCTGCCCGTCTCGATCTCCCTGATGCTGCGGAAGAACATCTCAACGGCACGATTACCGCCGACATCTGTCTGCGGCTGATCGATCAGCTCCTGCTGCTCTAATTCATTGTCCAAAAAATCTTCAGCCAAAATCAAATACTCCAAAATATGATATTTAGTTAGGTAAAAATATTATATAATAATTTTCTTTAAGTAACAACACGGCTCAAAATGGCACAAAATCCTTTATTTACGGGCATTTGCGCATATGTAAGCATCAAGTTGTTTACAAAGTGTAAACACAATTTATCGTTTGTTTAAAAACATTTCGAGGGTGAAATGAAATTATGAACAAAGTGTAAATACAATCGTAACCTTTTGACACAATCTCGATTATCTGTTATTTTATAGGCATACAGAAGTATCCCTTCTTGCAAAAGCCCACTGTCGATCAAGGGATAATCAATTGACAGTAAATAATATGAAAAGGAGATTAAGGTTATGAAAACAACAAAATTTTCAATGAAGAAGAAAGTCTTAGCTTCTTCATCAATGCTCGTAGTTTCCGCTATGATGCTCTCCACAGCAACATATGCATGGTTCACAATGAACAAGGAAGTATCAGTAACCGGAATGGAACTTAAGGCACATTCAGAAGAAGGTTTGCTCATCAACGAAGTAAAGCTCGCAACGAGCAACTCTTGGGATAATCAGGCAACAGCAAACACAACTCCTACTCTGATCGCGCTCAGGCCGTCTTCCACTCAGAACTTCACAAAGTGGTGGCATGCGAACTCCAAGGTGTCTGCAGACGAGGCCGGTGTTGGTTCTGACAGTGGTAATACAGTTGTGATTTCTGATGGTGTACTCTACAAAGAAGTAACAGCAGGCGCTACAGGAATATCTGATAAGGTATTTGTTGGTAATGAAGATGCTGCTACCGATGCTGCTACAGGTAATAGCAAGGCTGAAACTCATGTATATTATGATAACGCTTCATTCGGTGATGCAGCTAAGACGCAATATGATGATGGTGAAGGTTATTACATCAAGTATACATACTACCTCAAGTCTTCTGGTGAAGGCACACTGACTATTAACAACCTCCAGGCTAAGGTTACAGCTACTAAGTTAAATGCAGCTGGACAGACTGATAGTACAAATCTTGATAAGTCTCTCCGTGTTGGTGTTGAGTATGAGGGTCAGAAGATGATTTTCGCCCCCGTAAGCGGTGCAGATTCTTCATATCAGGTAACGACAAATGCTGCAGGCACTGCTGGTGACGTTGTAAACTACACAACTTCTACAGATTATGTTCAGATCAACAAAATCGGTGATGCAGATGCAACTCCCGTAAATGTTCCCAGTGTCACAACTGATGGTAATCCTGTATATGTATATCTGTGGTTCGAAGGTGAAGATACAAACTGTATGTCTGACAACTTGACAGCAGTTCTTGATCAGTATTCTATCGATATCAGCTTCAAGGATGCTGACCTTTAATCAAAGTGCTATACAGACAGTTTAGTTACACATTAACTTAAACAATACGATCCCCC
>CACZQE010000337.1 GCA_902783205.1 uncultured Lachnospiraceae bacterium
GGGAGGGGCGGATCATGAGCTGATTGACATTTTCCGGGAAAAGGAGATCCCTTATCTGATCGTATACAATAAATGTGATCTTTTAGAAGAAACTCCCTCTGCCGGGAAAAATGAAATCTATGTCAGCGCTACGAAAAAAATCCGCATACAGGAATTAAAAGAGATGATGGCAGCGGCTGCCCTTAAGAAGGAAGAGAGAAAACTTCTTTCTGATCTGATCAGCCCGGGCCAGAGAATCGTTCTGGTTGTCCCCATCGACAAGGCGGCCCCGAAAGGACGGCTGATTCTGCCCCAGCAGCAGGTGATCAGGGAAGTCCTGGATACGGGCGCCTATGCGGTCTGTACCAGGGAGGACGGTCTTCAGGACCTTCTGGAAGGCGGAGAGGATCCTGACCTGATCATCACGGACAGCCAGGTCTTCGAACAGGTTGCCTGCCTTGTACCCGAACACATACCCATGACTTCCTTTTCCATCCTGATGGCAAGATATAAGGGATTTCTGGAGAGCGCCGTGGAGGGATGCAGGGCCATTGACAATCTGAAAGACGGAAGCAGGATCCTCATTTCCGAGGGCTGCACCCATCACAGGCAGTGTGATGATATCGGTACGGTAAAGATACCTGCCTGGATCAGAGAATACACAGGAAAAGAGATCACATTTGAGACAAGTTCCGGACGTTCTTTCCCGGAGGACCTGTCTTCTTATGACCTGGTCATTCACTGCGGCGGCTGTATGCTCAACCAGAGGGAGCTGCGCTACAGGATGAAGCAGGCCGGAGATCAGAATGTACCTTTTACCAATTACGGAACGGCCATAGCCATGATGAAGGGAATCCTTGCCCGGAGCATCAGGCCTGTCCTTTCCGGGAAAGTGCCCCAAAGAGGGCAGGCGGAGTAAATTCCAAATGCGTTACCGGATTCAACAGGGAAGTGTATCTCTGGGCGGAGAAATCATCCTGGATCATATAGATTTCGAAATCAAAGGAAATGAAAAACTGGCCCTTATAGGGAAGAACGGGTCGGGAAAGACGACCCTGCTGCGCTTTCTGGCAGGGGAGCTGGACCCGGACCGCGATGACAGGCACTTCGGTCCGGTCAGGGAAAAATCCAGGTCTTTCACTATCCGATATGTTCCGCAGATCGTCACCAAAGAAGGGGAAGACGGGGACGGAAGCAAGGAGGCTCTCTCCGGAGGAGAGGAAATGAAAAGGCGCCTTGAACAGGCCCTTTCAGCCGGAGCCGACCTGCTGCTGCTGGATGAGCCGACCAACCACCTGGACCAGGAAGGGGTGGAATGGCTTGAGAAAGAACTGAAAGCCTGTCCGGGGGCGGCTGTGATCGTTACCCATGACCGGTATTTTCTTGACAGGGTGGCAGATGCGGTCTATGAACTCTCCGGAGGCAGATTAACACGCTATGCAGGAGGTTACAGTTCTTATCTGGAACAGAAAAGAACAGAAGAGAAAAGCGCCTTAAAAAAATATAAAGCACAGCAAAGAGAGATAGAACGACTGAAGAAATTCATCTCCAGATTCGGTCATCAGTCAAAAAAAGCTGCCCAGGCAAAGAGCAGGAAAAGACAGCTTGAGCGTATGATCATGACGGAAACTGCGGGCAGATCCTTCACAAGACTGCCTTCGGATCCCATCGAACCTGCGCGCCGGCCGCCCAGGATCCTCATGGAGGCGGACAAGGCGGAGATTGGTTATCAGGATCCGCTGTGCAGCCTGACCTTTACTCTCCGCCGGGGAAGAAAGATCGGAATCATAGGGAAAAACGGAGCGGGCAAGAGTACATTCTTAAAGACACTTACAGGCGAGATACCACTGATAAAGGGCAAGCTTGTGATACGTGAAGGTGTCATGGCCGGATTCTATGACCAGGAATCTGCCGGGGCCCTGTCGGACTTGACAGTTCTGGATCATTTCAGGGCATGTTTTCCCGGTATGGAAGAAGAAAAACTCAGGTCTCTTCTGGCTGCCTACGGATTTGGCGGCAGAGATGCCCTGATTCCGGTCTCGGGTCTCTCAGGGGGCGAGAGAAGCAGACTGCTGCTGGCAGAGACCATAGAAAGCAGGCCAAACCTGCTTTTGCTGGATGAACCGACCAACCACATGGATATAGATGGCAGAGAGAGGATTGAGCATATGCTCTCTCTATATACAGGTACCATACTTTTTGTAACCCACGACCGCTATTTCCTGAAAAAAATCGCGGATTCCCTTCTCATTTTCAGTGACAATGAAGTCCTTTATTATCCTTACGGATATGACCATTACGTGGAAATGCTGGAGAAGAGAAGGGCAGGCAGCCTGCAGGGGGCAGATCCTGTCGCGGCGGAAAACACCAGACTTCTGGAAGGCCTGGCTGCCGTACCGGACAGAGAGCGCCATCAATCTGCAAGATACAGCACAGAGCAGTCCTTTGCGGACTGGCAGCTGATCATGGCAGAAGAAGCCAGGGCTGAGGCAGAGGCCGGATTGAAAAAACTGACAGAAGACAGGGAGGCCGATTTAAGGCAGGCCCCGGATGAAGAGGTTTATTACAGACTGGAAAAGCTCTGGGAAGAACGTGAAAAGGAACTTCTTGAAACCTATACGGAATCATGCTGTAACTGGTATGAAAAATGGCTCGATTACCGGGATGCATTTGAGAATTATCAGGACATGTAGTATAATTATCTCTAATATACACTATAGCCGGACAAAAGCTTTTTAAAGCATATGATCCTATAATATTACATTTAACAAGGGGGAAAAAAGATGACAACCCAGGAAATCCTTGACCGCGCTTTAAGCGCCAAAATGGCAGTTAACGCTGCTGACGAAAAGACAAAGAACCAGGCTCTGGCATGCATGGCAGACGCACTGATCGCGCATACGGATCAGATCCTGGCTGCCAATGACCAGGACTATGCTTCCGCACAGGGGAAGATGAGTCAGGTTATGCTGGACCGGCTTCTTCTCAATAAAGAGCGTATTGAGGGTATGGCTGCCGGAATCCGCGAGCTGATCGATCTTCCTGACCCTGCCGGAAAGGTCCTGGCAACAGTTGACCGGCCAAGCGGTATCCATATTGAGAAGACAGCTGTACCGCTCGGGGTGATTGCCATTATCTACGAGAGCAGACCAAATGTGACCAGCGATGCGGCAGCTCTCTGCATCAAGAGCGGCAATGCCTGCGTTCTGCGAAGCGGCAAAGAGGCCTGGAAAAGTGCCAGGGCTGTCGTAGACGCCATGAAAGAAGGCCTTGTCAAAGCCGGACTTCCGGCAGACTGTGTTTCCCTGATTGAAGATATTACACGGGCAAGTTCCCTGGAGCTGATGAAAGCAGTGGGTTATGTAGACCTTCTGATCCCAAGGGGCGGAGCAGGACTGATCCGGGCCTGTGTCGAGCAGGCAAAGGTTCCCTGTATCCAGACCGGAACCGGTATCTGCCATATTTATGTGGATAAGGACGCAGACCAGGATAAGGCGCTCAATATCATTGAAAATGCCAAGACCAGCCGTCCCAGTGTATGTAATGCGGAGGAAGTTCTTCTTGTACATGAAAAAATCGCCGGCGAATTTCTTCCCAGACTCAGAAAGCGTCTTGTGGATGACAGGAGCCGGGATGGAAAGACACCGGTGGAACTGAGACTTTGTGAGAGAAGCGCCGCCCTGATCGAGGGAGTGCCGGCAGGACCTGATGACTTTGATACAGAATTCCTTGATTATATCCTGGCAGTGAAGATCGTAGATTCTCTGGAAGAAGCAGTCGATCATATAGACAGACATTCAAGCCATCACAGTGACGGTATCATTACCGAGTCTGAGGAGGCAGGCGCATACTTCCGCAGAAGAGTGGACAGTGCGGCAGTCTATGTCAATGTATCCACCCGATTTACGGATGGAGGAGAATTCGGACTTGGCTGTGAGATGGGAATTTCCACTCAGAAACTGCATGCCCGTGGTCCCATGGGACTGGAAGAACTCTGCACATACAAGTATATCGTCAGCGGAGACGGACAGATCAGGTAAAGAGATCAGCTAAGAAAACAGAGGGCTGCCGCAGTAACATTGTTGCCCATTCATAAAAGAATGGACAGATCGTTACTGCGGCGCCCTTTTTTTGTACGTCTTTTTTTTGTAATAGCATAAAAGAATCAAAAAAGATCTGCTTTCGCAAGAAAGCAGATCAAATGAATCATTTCCAAATTAAGATTTTCAGATCTTTATACAGAAGGCAGCCATGCCGTCAGCCAGGTCGTCTTCTCCGGCATCAATTGCTTCCTGCTTCTCATCAAGTTCTTCCAGATAATCTTTATAATTCTCTGTGGTAAGATTTTCAATATCCTCATCACTGATCAGAGAATCATCGTAATTCCTGCGGATGAAATCTTTCAGGAACATCAGAAAGGCCCCGTGATAGATTTCCCTGGTCAGGAAGAGAATCTGATCTACATCGATGTCATCCTTTGACAGCTCCTGGTAAAGCTTCATGTAATTCTCATCTTTGATCTGCAGGAACATGAGGGTCTGTTCAACCAGTATCTCATCCTTTTTGAAAAGAGAGATGTAGCCGTAGAGGTACATAAGCTGACGGAATGTCATGACAAAGTCATTAGGCACGAAATCCATCAGGAATTCCTCATAGCTGATCTTTACCCGCATGAGCGAATCCGAGAGGAGACGCCGGATGGAGACCTCCCTGAAAGGACCCGGTATCTGGATCTTATCCACATCCACAGTTTCCAGCTTGTACATTTCTATGGCCTGGGTCAGGGTAACCTTACATGCGTGGAATTCTGAATAAGCATTCATGTAGAGGAAGAAGTCCTCCTTGCTGTCCAGATCACACTTGATAAAATCATAGAAATGTGTGAACTCATGGAAAAGAATAAAGCGGATATAGCTCTCCGAGTAGAGATGGAAACGGGGATTCAGATGAAGGATATATCTGCCCGCAAGGAGTTCGTGAAGGTCAAAGCATCCCTCCACATTCTCATCCGTATCATAGACCACAGCAGAGATCATCACATCACTGTCCAGATCAAATCTCTCTTTAAATTCAGTCCAAAGTTGGTTAACTTGTATAAGATTCATATATAACCCGCCTGTCGGAATACAATATCTTGTGTCTTTGCAAAAGATAGACATACTACTGCTAATACATAATCATTATAAACCCCGTGGAAAAAAATAACAAGGAAAATCAAATGGTTTTCCTTGTTAAGAATGATACTATTTTATTTTTCCGGCATTTCTGCCATCCTGATCTTCAGACAAAAGATCAATGATCCAGGCGTTCGAAATAGAAGAAAGCCTGAGCGATCAGTCCGCCGCTTTCAAGATCCTGCCTGCTGACCCAGTCGCCCCAGGGGGATGTAGCCCGCTTGGGAAGATAGTGGGGATCCAGCAGTAAGAACTTTTTGGTCTTTTTGTTATAATCGACAATTGCCGAATAGTGCCCCGGCAGATAAACGATGGCTGCCTGCCCCTCACCAAGACGTCTCTTCAGGGAAGAGAAGGAGTAGTTGGATCCTACATAACGGAAGCCGTAGCGGTAACCGAACTTTTTGGCCATGGCGGAAAAGAATCCGCTGTCTGTTCCGCTTCCTTCGATCCTGTATCCGGTTTCAGAAGCATAATCACCAAGCTCCAGAGGATCCGCCATATTTCCCGTAAGAGAGTAGATCAGATTCATGGAAGCGAAGATACCGCATCCGGAAGTACAGAAATTGCCTTCTTCGGTTTTACGGCGTCTGCCCTTACCGTAATGATAATGAGCCCACTCGGGATCATACTGGACGATGTCTCTCAGATTTCCCTTTTCAATAGCCTTGGCCGTTCTGTTCAGTCTCCATGTGGAGTTTCCGTCCAGGACTTCTTTTGTAAACTCCGGAAGGCAGGAGACCTCATTAATACGGAGATATTTATGAGAATCGGCATCCATGATGCGGAAGACATTTTTCTTTCTTATCAGAATAAAGCGGCCCGCCTCAGCTTCAGAACCCCAGCACCTGATACGGGGTCTTCTGGCTGTCCAGGGATCCGGCAGGAGCCATTGGCCCGTCTGCTCGTTTTTAATGGTAAAGGTGTTGTTGCCCGCATAGGTAAATGTCAGAAGCAGATCCAGATTGCAGGCGGTGTCAGCCATGGAATCATTGGGAAGAATCTGCCTGTCGGAAGAAAGAGAAGCCTTTTCCAGGCGGGCACGGTAGGTGCCGTCGGAAATAATCTGTTTGTCCCTTCCGTCATAGATCAGGCTGCTGCCATAGAATTCATCTCTGGTGACCCAGCCGTAACGAAGCTTTTTCTTCTTTTTATATTCGACCTCAAGCCAGCTTCCGTCCTGGCCGACCGCTACGGCTCCCTCAAACTCCGGAATGTAATCCTGGATATCGCCGCCGGGTTCGGTATAAACGGTCATACCATGTCTGGCATTGGCATATTCAAAATCAGTTGTTTTTTTATAAGCATGCTTGAATGCATGTACTTTTAGCGGTACTGCACCGAAAGTGATGCAGACGCAGAGTAATGCAGCAAGGAAGCTGTTTTTAACTATTCTCACAGGAACCTCCCTGTTTTCATCAAAGTCTGTCTTTTTTTTAGCAAACATGAATGAATTATAACACAAACCCTTATTCAGATAAAGTAAAAGTTTTGCGGTTATTATCCCCTTTAACAGTGGACCTTACACGAAAATGTATCAGAAATACCTCAAAAAGATTAACTAAATGTAACAAATTGTTAATAAAAAGTTGCGTTTTACCCCCGATTGTGTTAAAATCACTAATAGTTTCATTGATAAAACTATTTCACACAGAATTTGAGGGGAAAGATTATGAAAAAGATTATAAAGAAACTGCTGATTCTGGCTATAGCTTTCATGCTCTTCTCACCGTTATTCGGTCTGAAAGCTGAAGCAAAGAGCATCTACACAAAGAGCAGAGTTACAGACGCTGCAGTGGAGAAGATCCTTGCCAAATGTACCAATGAAAGCATGACAAATGAACAGAAGCTTGAAAAGGTATACATTTATCTTGTAAAGAATATGAAGTATTCCCACAAAAAGGGAAAGATCAGGATCAAAGTAAGCTCCGCGGACCAGAAAGCAGTCAATGCCAAGATCGCAGAGATGAAAGCAGCTAAGAGTATTTCTTTCAGCAGCAAGTTCAAGAAAAGATATAAAAATGTACGTACCATGCAGGGAACATGCTACGATATGTCAGCTGTATTCTGCATCATTGCCAATCATCTTGGCTACAAGGCCGGACTCCACCACGGAAGATATGTCCGCGGTAACCGTTCTACCTGTGAGCACTGGTGGAATTACGTTGTTATTAACGGCCAGAAGAAATGGTTTGATGTACAGGCTGCCAATGCCAGCTGGAAAGGCCATCATTCCACAAAGGCAATCATGAAATTCTACAAAAAATCCAAGGGTTCCAAAGATTGGAAAAAACACCACAGAGGTTAATAAAAAAGCCTGAACTGAACAGTAAAGAGCAGGGCTCCGGAGAGGATAAGTCTACCGGAGCCTTTTTTATCGCAGAAAGCAGTAGTTTCATTCATATTTCCATTCCGGCGGATTCGTGCTATAATTATTAGATAATTGTATCTTACAGAGTGTGGGAAGAAGGGATACTATGTTCTTTTGGAAAATTGATGAAGAGACCATACGGTGTCTTATTAATAAAGAAGAAATAGGCAGCATGGGATATAAGATCGAGGAACTGGAGGAGGACGACGCTGTCATGTCCAGTTTTCTTGATGACATCGTGAATCATTCCACCAGCTTTATACAGTGGAATACGGAAAACGGTGTACAGGCCTACACGGCCAGGATGCTGCCTTCGGACCAGTTCCTGCTGACCATCAGCTGCACTTTTCAGGATGAACTGATCGATAAGGACCTGGATATTATCAGGAATATCAGCACACATCTGAAGAATAACCTGTCCGAAGAGCGATTCCATGACATTTATACGGCCAGGGGAGAGCATAAGGAGCAGGCGTTCGGCGAACTGATCCGGGACCTTCACAGGATTTTTTCGGGAGACTTTGAAAGACCGGAGGAAAAGAACAGCCGAAGTCGCGACCACGTGCTCCGGTCCAGGATTATCGAATTCGATGACCTGCAGAAGCTGATTGATTACAGCCATCTGATCCGCAGCCACAAAGATATCACGTCAAGGCTTTACAGAAAAGATGACCGCTATATGCTCATGATGCAGTTCTTTGATTCTCTTAGAAACGATGAGCTCCATCCTCTGCTGGCAGCCGCTTTTGAATTTGACGGGATTCTTAAGGAGTCTGATTATGAGGAGTATGTTCTTTCAGAGCATGCAGACCTCCTGATCGATACAGATGCGATCGGAATTCTGGATTCCATGTAAAGGAGACAGCTTATGGACCTGAAGGAAGCGAGAGCCGGTATCGACCGGGTTGACAGAGAGATGCGCAGTCTGTTTACTGAGCGGATGGCTATTGCCGGACAGATTGCCGCCATTAAGGCAGAAACAGACGATGATATATATAAACCCGACAGGGAACAGGCCATTATAGACAGGCAGACAGAGAATATGGATCCTGATCTGGTCAGGGAGTATACGGCATTTATCAGGCGCCTTATGGAAATCAGCAGAAAGTACCAGTATGGCAGGACTATGGAACTTCGGGACTGCTTTCCTTTCTCCTATGAAACAGAGGAGACCGGCCAGGGAAAAGCGGCCGTGACAAAAGACCTGATGCTGACCGGCGGAGAATTGCCCGACCGCCTCTATGACATCCTGATTGACAGTGACCTTTATATCTGCCGATACAGGGCGGAAGAGGATGGGGCCGGCTCCGGATGGTTTATCACAGTCACAGATCATATGCTTGTCCTTCCTGATCATAACCGCCTTCTTATCATGTTCACCTGTCCGGGCGGATACAGTGGTCTTGGAAAGATCCTTACCATGATCTCCGATTACGGGATTGCCGTGACAAGACTGGATACAAGACCTTATACGGAAAATGGCGACTGTGGCTGCAGATTTTTTGCCGAACTGGCAGCCAATACAGACACAAAGGAAACCCGGGCCATGCTTTTTCAGCTTTCAAAGGAGACGGAAAGCATGAAAGTCCTGGGCAGTTATAAATGCAGCCATAACCGGGAAAAAGAATGATAAAGGAGAACTGTTTATGACAGAGTTTACAGAAGAGAAATCCTTTGACCGGGACGCTTACATGGCCCTGATCAGCAGAATCAGATATGACAAGGGGGATGCGGCATCCTATGAAAACATGCTCAACTTCCTCTGGAATTATGTGACCGATCCTGACAGCCTGGAAGACAGGGAAGGAATCCTGGAGGAATATCTGCATTGGAGCAGGCAGCTCTGCGACAGATGTTATATCCATATGCCCCATGACCTGCCCTATGTACAGATCAGAAAGTGCTATGAGTGCACCGTTCTTCTCTTCCTGGGCAGGACTGCTGAGGGGGAAGAAGTGATAAGGGAAATAGGAGAAGAGTCCTTTCAGCAGGACGGACCGGCTCCCAAAGCCATCATGCTTCAGAACGGAAAGATACACCGGCCCATGTCAAGACTATTCATTATCTATAACTATGCAAAGTATTACAGCCATTTCGGCATGGCGGATGCTCTTTCATCCCTGAAAGACCGTTTCGCCTATGCCTTTACGGAATTCGCGGACGGCAGTCACGACAGCCATGATGCCTTTTTAAAGAGCCAGATGGAAGAAGACCCGCCCATGATTCCCTATCCGGTTTATGATCGTGTCTATAACATGGAAGGAGCCGGAAGAGGCTTTTATATCTATTATGATCCTGAAAAGCAGATGCCAGTCGGCAAATGTATGGGACCGGACAGCAGGACCACATCCTGATCCGCAATTTGTCAGGGATCATCACTGTAAGAACCGCTAAATGTAAAATGTGTCTGATCAGCGTTATCAGTCTATAATCAAAATTCGGGAGGTAAAAACATAATGAGCAGCTATTCCATCGATACCAAATGTGTACAGGGAGGATACAGACCGGAGAACGGAGAGCCCAGGCAGGTGCCGATCATCCAGAGTACGACATACAAATACGACACCAGCGAGGCTATGGGTAAGCTTTTTGACCTGGAGGCAGAAGGCTACTTTTACACCAGGCTGCAAAATCCGACCAACGACACGGTGGCTAAGAAGATCTGCGAACTTGAGGGCGGAACAGCGGCTATGCTGACATCATCCGGCCAGGCAGCATCCTTTTATGCTGTATTCAACATCGCTTCCTGCGGTGACCATATTGTTTCGTCTTCTTCCATCTATGGCGGAACCTATAATCTTTTCGCAGTGACCATGAAGAGAATGGGTATCGAATTTACATTTGTTTCTCCCGACTGCACGGAGGAAGAACTTGATGCGGCTTTCAGGCCCAACACCAAAGCCGTATTCGGCGAGACCATCGCCAATCCGGCCCTGACGGTCCTGGATATTGAAAAGTTCGCCAATGCCGCCCACGCCCATGGTGTGCCGCTGATCATCGATAACACTTTCGCAACCCCTGTCAACTGCAGGCCTTTTGAGTGGGGTGCCGATATCGTGACCCATTCCACTACCAAGTACATGGACGGCCACGGAGCAGGTGTCGGCGGATGCATTGTGGACAGCGGAAACTTTGACTGGACCAGATACCCGGATAAGTACCCGGGACTGTGCACACCTGATGAGAGCTATCACGGAGTGGTCTATACGGAACGGTTCGGTCTGGGCGGCGCATTTATCACAAAGGCTACGGCCCAGCTTATGAGAGATTTCGGCTCCATCCAGTCTCCCCAGAATGCCTTTTTACTCAACCTGGGACTGGAGAGTCTGCATGTCCGTATGAAGCGCCACAGTGAAAACGGTATGGCAGTCGCAAAGTTCCTCTCAGAGCATGAGAAGGTGACCTATGTAAATTACTGCGGTCTTGAGGGAGACCGCTACCATGAGCTGGCCAAAAAGTATCTGCCGAACGGATCGTGCGGCGTGGTCAGCTTCGGAGTCAAGGGTGGAAGAAAAGCTGCGGAAGCATTTATGAAGTATATGAAACTGGGTGCGATCGAGACCCACGTGGCTGATGCCAGGACCTGCTGCCTGCATCCGGCAAGCGCGACACACCGTCAGATGAATGACGATGAACTTGAAGCCTGCGGCGTAAAACCGGACCTGATCCGTTATTCATGCGGTCTGGAAGCGGCAGAAGACCTGATTGCCGATCTGGCACAGGCCCTTGACCGGATCTGATCCGGCCGGGAGGCATGGCATGACCATGACTCAGGAGTCTGACAGCACAGGAAGACTGAAGGTGAATTTATTATGGAACGAATTGTTAACAGCTTTGTTGTGGCCATTGCAAGGGCACACAGCTATTTCTTAAGTTTAAATGACGCGAATGAAGCAAGCTTTTCCGATAAACAGCTGCATTTTATCGTAATCGGACTGGTGGGCATGGCAATGCTTCTTGTGATCTATCCGCTCTTTAAACTGTTAAGCAGAAACCATGTTCTGATCATTGCATTTATTTACGTGTTTACTCTTGTCCTGGGTATGACATTTGCCATAGAGCTGGGGCAGAGGATTTCAGGAAGCGGGACCATGGAATTCGGAGACATAGTGTTCGGTATCTGCGGATTCCTGCTTATGTTCATTATATTTGCCGTGATCCGTGAGATCATCATGGCGATATGGCGGCTGATCAGCGGCGTGGTTTCCGGCGAAAATTAGGAGATGCAGGATGAATAATCTTAAAATACTTGTAGCAGATGACGAAAGCAGGATGCGTAAGCTGGTCCGGGATTTCCTGAGAAAAGAGGGATATGACGTCGTAGAAGCGGCGGACGGTGAAGAAGCTCTTGACATCTTTTATAATGACAGATCCTTAAGCCTGATCATCTGCGACGTGATGATGCCGAAAGCAGACGGCTTCGAAGTGGTACGGGAAATTCGTCAGACCTCGGATATACCGATTATCATGCTGACTGCAAAAGGAGATGAGCGGGATGAGCTCAACGGTTTTGACCTGGGCGTGGATGAATACATATCCAAGCCTTTCAGCCCCAAGATCCTTGTAGCCAGAGTGGAGGCCATCTTAAGGCGGTCCGGCTCCCTGGACGGGCAGGATGTGATCGAAGCCGGCGGTATTGAAATGAATCTGGCGGCCCATGAAGTCAGGATTGACGGAGAGCCGGTCACACTGAGCTTTAAAGAGTTTGAACTCCTCAATTATTTTGTGGTTAATCAGGGTGTGGCACTCTCCAGGGAGAAGATCCTCAACAATGTATGGAACTATGACTACTATGGAGATGCCAGGACCATTGATACCCATGTAAAGAAGCTTCGCAGCAAACTGGGAAGCAAGGGAGATTACATCAAGACCATCTGGGGTATGGGATATAAATTTGAAGTAACTGAATAGTTTGATTATAATAACATGTTATTTTCACGAATAACATGTTATTTTATAAGGAGCTCTTATGACAAAATCTATCCGATTCAAAATGACCATGATCCTGATTGCCATTATCGGCGCCATGATCCTTGTTTCCTCCATCTGTAATTTCTTTTTTGCCGAAAAGTATTACAGGTACTCGGAAAGGTCGGCCCTGATCAGTACTTATGATCATATCAACGATATAGTGACTCAGGAGAACAGATCTGACGAAGAGATACAGGATATGATCGCCGACTACATCAATCAGACCCAGATCAAGATCACGGTGGCAAAGCCTGATGAGAAGGGAACAGCTTTTTCCTTCTATCAGAGTAATCTTCTCTATGACGCCCGGATGGATGAGAAAGTCCTGAATCACCTTCTGATTGTCCGCGACCACCTGCAAGGCTACTGGGAAAGGATGGATGAAGGGGATGAAACGGTTAAGGAAGAACTGGATCAGATGAGGAAATCGGATGATCCCGATCAGGCATTTCTTGCGGATCTGATAGAAAACCATTACTGTATTACCTATGACAATGTTGAACATCCCACCGGCATGTATCTGCTGGGTATGGCCGGGGACGAATACTTTGTTGAACTTCGTGTGGCAATGGCGGGAATCCGGGAAAGCGCCAGGATCAGCAGCCGTCTCTTCCTTTATGTCGGACTTGTGGGCATACTGCTCGGGACAGCAGCCATTCTTGCTTTTTCCGCATCCTTTACCAAACCCATCAAACAGATGGCAAGGACAGCGGATCAGATGGCTGCCCTGCATTTTGAC
>CACZQE010000338.1 GCA_902783205.1 uncultured Lachnospiraceae bacterium
AAACCATAGTAATACCAGAGACAGAGGACCGCGGCAAAGAGGACCGACCGGACAAGAACAGACCCCCAGGCCACGACCCTGCTTTTGACGGTCCGGGCCGAAAAGAGTCCGCTGATCATACCGGCATTTCCCCTGTTTCGAAGCCTGTACCAGTGGAGAACCGGAGGAAGGTCTGCCAGGGCCAGAAGGCACAGAGGATTCACGGTTGCCGATACCACGTTTCCGTCCGTGGCGATCTGGCGGAAACTTGACAGCTGGTAAATCTGGTTAACCGAGATATACCTGCCGAAATAGCTGCTGTAGGCTGCATCCGCAAACATGACAAGAGTAATAAATGTATATATAATCGTAAACCCCCACCGGAGGAAACGATTTTCTTTCAAAGAGAAAAACTCATAAACTGCGGCCAGTATTAAAAATGTAATTGCCGGAACTTCCAGGATCCACATCATGTCCAGCCGGTCCGTGAGCATATAAAAAAGAAAAACCTTCAGCGCCAGAAGGAGGTAAATCAGTCTGTGCTGCCGGTAAACAGTCTTGAGAAAACGCATATTCATCTCCTGATGTCGGCCGGAAGCCGGTTTTCAGTAAGGCTTCCGGTATCTGTTCTGCTGTGAAAACTACTGTAGTAAAGAAAGGAGACCGTTTCCGGTCTCCTTGTCATTATGGTCTTCTGAAAATTATCTGTCTTCTCAGAACTCGTCATCCTGGCTGTCTTCCTGAGGAGCGTCACTTAAGATCTCCTTGACCGAAGAGGCAAGGCCTGCGATACCCTGGATTTCAGAAGGTATGATTATCTTGGTCGCCTTGCCGTCAGATGCTTTGGCAAAGGCCTCCATGGCTTTCAGCCTTAAGACTGCCTCGTCTGCTCCCACATCCTTGATGGCACTGAGTCCCTGGGCGGTAGCCTGCTGTACCTTGAGAATCGCTTCCGCCTGACCTTCTGCCTCACGGATCATAGCCTCTTTCTGAGCCTCCGCGTTCAGGATGGCTGCCTCTTTCTGGGCTTCTGCCTCCAGGATCATGGACTCCTTGTGACCTTCCGCACGAAGAATGGAAGACTTTTTCTCACCCTCTGCGCGGAGGATAGCCTCACGTCTTTCACGCTCCGCCTTCATCTGTTTCTCCATGGCATTCTGAATCTCTGCCGGAGGGATGATGTTCTTAAGCTCCACACGGTTGACCTTGATGCCCCACGGGTCTGTCGCCACATCCAGGGTGGATCTCATCTGGGTATTGATGGTCTCACGGGATGTCAGTGTCGCATCCAGTTCCAGATCACCGATGATATTACGGAGCGTCGTAGCTGTCAGATTTTCAATAGCCATGATGGGATTCTCCACACCATATGCATAAAGCTTGGGATCTGTAATCTGATAGTAGACTACCGTATCAATCTGCATAGTTACATTATCCTTTGTGATAACCGGCTGGGGAGCAAAGTCAACCACCTGCTCCTTCAGTGTTACCTTTTTGGCAATCCGGTCGATCACAGGCATCTTGATATGCATTCCTACCGGCCAGGTCTCCTGATAAGCACCCAGACGCTCCACAACATAGGCATGAGCCTGGGGTACAATCCGGATACTGGTCACAACCATGTAGATGATCAGTATAAACAGAATAATAGGAATAATAACACCAATCATTTGATTTCCTCCTTTATAATCTCCTCAACGATCAGTTTTACACCTGAGATTTTTTGAACCCGGACTGTCGCGCCATCCGGAATGACCACATCATCCGCCGCACTCCTCGCCGTCCAGATCTGTCCGCCAAGGCTCACCTGCCCCCTGGCGTGTATATTGTCTATAGTCTCTGTCACCAGGCACTGTCTTCCTATAATGCTGTCCAGGTTGGTCTTTTTCAGACGACTGTTCAGGTGTTTCTCCGCCCAGGGTCTTGTGAGAACCAGCAGGATCAGTGAAACAACAAGGAAGACTGCAATCTGTACCGGGACGGGCAGGCCCAGCCAGGAGCACAGAGCCGCTGCAAGAGCGCCTGCGGCAAACCATATGGTAGTCAGCCCCAGAGACATGAATTCAACGATGATCAGCACAATTGCCGCTCCAAACCAGTAAACATACATTGGCACGGGTACCACCACCTTTAAATAAAGTCTGTATTATCTCTAGTCCTCTTCTTTGATCCATGCAGCAGCATCCAGCGCATGATAGGTAATGATCATGTGCGCGCCTGCTCTCTTCATTCCGATCAGATTCTCCATAACAATCTTCTTCTCATCGATCCATCCGTTTAAGGCAGCCGCTTTCACCATGGAATACTCACCACTTACATTGTAGGCAGCCAGAGGCATGTCTGTCCGCATGGATGCTGTCTTTAAAATGTCCAGGAATGCCAGGGCCGGTTTTACAATGATGATGTCTGCACCCTCATCGATGTCATCCTGGATATCCCGGATGGCTTCTCTGGGATTATGATAATCCATCTGATAGGTCTTCCTGTCTCCGAATCCGGGAGCGGAATGTGCCGCGTCACGGAAGGGTCCGTAATAGCCGGAAGCCATCTTTGCGCTGTAAGCCATGATCGGTGTGCCTGCAAGACCTGCCTCGTCAAAAGCGGCCCGGATGGCTGCCACATGTCCGTCCATCATGTTGGACGGGGCAACCATGTCAGCACCTGCCTGCGCGCAGGTCACTGCGGTTTTTGCCAGCAGGGGCAGGGTCTCGTCATTAAGGATGATTCCGTCATGGATCAGTCCGCAATGACCGTGGGATGTGTATTCGCAAAGACAGATGTCCGCGATCACTACCAGCTCGGGGAATACCTTTTTAATATATCGGATTGCTTCCTGAATGATACCATGCTCATTGTAGGCTTCGCTTCCCACTTCATCCTTATGCTCGGGAATACCGAAAAGCAGAACGCCTTTGATTCCCGCCTGGCGGATCCGGTCAAGTTCCTCATCCAGTCTGTCTATAGAGTACTGATAAATGTTGGGCATGGAAGGAATCGCATTCTTCTGGTCTTTTCCCTCCACAACAAAAAGCGGGTAAATGAGATCACTGACACTGACAGAAGTTTCACGCACCAGCGCCCTCATGTACTCGGATGAACGAAGTCTCCTTCTTCTAATCATATTCATTCTCCTCCTTATTCAATATAAAGATACTGGATCATTCCCGGTCCCAGCTTGTCATTGGGTCTGGAAATAAAGCCATGTTTCTTATAGAATTCCTCTCTGCCGGTAGCACACATGAGATCAAACATCATCATGGTCCCCGGAAAGCCTTCCCGCATGACAAAAGACTTAAGTGTTTCCAGGATCTTTCCTCCGATCCCTTCTCTCTGATACTCGGGACGTATAATCAGGTCCTGCACATAGCAGATGATCGCGCCGTCTCCGACAATCCGGCCCATGCCAGCCGCTTTTCCGTCTTTGTAGGCTACCAGGATATAAAGGCTGTTCTTCAGTCCTTTTTCCGCCTGCTCTATTGTCAGTTCATGAAATCCCACGGAGGCCCGCAGTTCCATATAGGTATCAATATCCAGTCGGTCTTCTACCAGTTCTATCATGTCAATTCCCGCCTGATGATCTCATCAAGTTCCTCTTCCGTCAATAGTCTCTGCCGGTCGAAAGCAAGGTCCGCGGCCGCGCCCAGGATTCTTCTGCGGCTTTTCTCATCCGCCACTTCCTTCATGACCCGGTCCCGGAAATCTGCCATCTGCTTCCCCACCTGTCCGTAGATCTCCGGCACGGCTTCACTGATCCGCCGCCGCAGATTCCTTGTCAGAGCGGGTGTGCCGGTACCGCTGTTGATCCCGATACTGATTTCTCCTCTCCGGACCACCGCGGGAAATATAAATGTACATTCTTCCGGACAGTCCGTCACATTGACCGGTATCTGCCTCTGCCTGCAGTATTCTGCGATCCGGTGGTTGGCCTCTCTGTCGCTGGTAGCCGCCACTACGAGTACAGCGCCGGAAAAAAAGTCCTCTGTCAGTTCTCCCTGAACCAGACGGTCTTCCCCGAGAAGGGCCCGGATATCCGGGCAGATCTCCCTGGCCGACACATATACATCCGCCCCGTATGAAAGAAGAGTCCTGACCTTGCGCAGGGCTACCGCCCCGCCTCCGGCCACAGCGCATTTCTTACTGCTGATATCTGTAAACAAAGGAAAATAAGCCATACTGACACCTGTATTTTTTCGGTTCCGTCACCATTATCCGCCATCGGACGGAATTTTTCAAGTACTGCCTTTATCTTCTTATTCAGGATCCTGCTCAGAAGGAGTTCCCTTCCGGTCTTCCCCGAAGAGAATCTGATAGATCCGGTCCATATCCAGGCTTCTGCGGATCAGGTCCGCCAGCTTGTCATACTGGATTTCCTTATATTCCGCTAC
>CACZQE010000339.1 GCA_902783205.1 uncultured Lachnospiraceae bacterium
CTGAACAGGCCGCCATGCTTGCATGAAAGGCTGATCAGACATTGCGAACGACAAGCGATATCGAGCACGAAGCACGAAGTGCGAAAGTGCGAGATGTCGCTTGGGAGGATTGCGGCAAGCTGCGAAGCAGCGGGAGCAATCCCGACTTATACACTATTCCGAACCATACTGTATAAAATCCGCAAAGGAAAGCAAGGAGAAATATGATGAAAGACAAGATCAAAATGATCACAGAGGAAGCTAACTCTGCGATCGAAAAGTCTGCAGGTGTTGATAATCTGAATGATATCAGGGTCAAATTCCTCGGAAAGAAGGGTGAACTCTCCAAACTTCTCAAGGGAATGAAGGATGTAGCCCCGGAAGACCGTCCCAAGATCGGACAGATGGTAAATGAAGCCAGGGCCAGCATCGAAGGCCTGATGGAAAAGAAAAAAGAAGCCATCCAGGAGAAGCTGCTCATGGAGAAGATGAAGAATGAGCGCATCGATGTTACACTGCCCGGAACCAAGATGGCAGTTGGACACCGTCATCCCAATCAGATTGCCCTTGATGACATTATCAGAGTATTTGTCGGCATGGGTTACGAGGTCGTGGAAGGCCCCGAAATCGAATATGACAAATATAATTTTGAGCTTTTAAATATCCCTGCCAACCATCCGGCCAAGGATGAGCAGGATACATTTTATATTACCAAGGACATCCTTCTGCGGACACAGACATCTTCCGTTCAGGCCCGCATTATGCAGACCGGACAGATGCCCATCCGTGTGATCGCGCCGGGACGTGTATTCCGGTCCGATGAAGTGGATGCAACACATTCTCCGTCTTTCCACCAGGTGGAAGGACTTGTCATCGATAAAAATGTCACATTTGCCGACCTCAAAGGAACACTGCAGCAGTGGGCGAGAGAGTTCTTCGGTCCGGAGACCAAAGTTAAGTTCCGCCCCCATCATTTCCCCTTCACCGAGCCCAGCGCCGAAGTGGATGTCACCTGCTTCAAATGCGGCGGCAAGGGATGCCGTATGTGTAAGGGAAGCGGCTGGATCGAGATTTTAGGATGCGGCATGGTTCATCCCAAGGTTCTGTCCGACTGTGGCATTGACCCCGAGGAATACTCAGGATTCGCTTTCGGCATCGGCCTGGAGAGAATCACCCTGCTCAAATATGAAATCGATGACATGCGTCTGCTCTATGAAAATGACGTGAGATTTTTAAAACAGTTCTAGGAGGATAATAATGAATACACCTATTTCATGGATTAAAGCATATGTTCCGGATCTCGACTGCAGTGTGCAGGAGTATGTGGACAGAATGACCCTGTCCGGATCTCACGTGGAAAATGCGGTTTATCTGGATAAGAATCTTGAAAACATCGTAGTCGGACGTGTGGAATCAATAGAGAAACATCCCGATGCTGACAAGCTGATCGTCTGTCAGGTGGATGTAGGAGAGAAAAAAGTACAGATCGTCACAGGCGCACCCAACGTCACAGAGGGAGCTCTGATTCCGGTAGTCCTGGACGGCGGCCGCGTGGCCGGCGGACATGACGGCAGCCCCAATCCCGAGAACGGCATTAAGATCAAGAAGGGAAAACTCCGTGGAGTCGTATCCGAAGGTATGATGTGCTCGATCGAAGAGCTGGGCAGCTCCAGAGAAATGTATCCCGAAGCACCGGAAAACGGCATCTATGTATTTGAAGACGACGCGGACGTGAAGCCCGGCGATGACGCTGTTGCTGCCCTGGGTCTCAGGGACGCGGTGGTAGAGTTTGAGATCACCAGCAACAGGGTGGACTGTTTCTCCATGATCGGAATGGCAAGAGAAGCAGCAGCCACATTTGACAAGCCCTTCCATGCCCCTGAGGTAAAGGTGACAGGGAACGATGATGACGTAAACAATTACATTTCCGTGGAGGTCCATGATCCGGATCTCTGCCCCAGATATACAGCCAGAGTCGTAAAAAATATCCGTCTGGCACCCTCACCCAAATGGATGCAGAGAAGACTTGCAGCCATGGGAATCCGTCCTATCAACAATATCGTGGATATCACCAATTATGTCATGGAAGAGTACGGCCAGCCCATGCATGCCTACGACCTTGACACCATCCGCGGCAAAAAGATCATTGTAAAACGTGCGGAAGACGGCGATGTCTATACTACCCTGGACGGACAGGAGAGAGCCCTGGATCATGACGTGATCATGATCAATGACGCGGAAGGCCCGGTCGGCATCGGCGGAATCATGGGCGGCGAGAACTCCATGGTAACCGACCAGATCAAGACCCTGCTTTTCGAGGCGGCAAATTTTGACGGAACCAATATCCGCCTGTCATCCAAACGGATCGGTCTCAGAACGGATGCCTCCGGCAAGTTCGAGAAAGGACTGGACCCCGAATCAGCACTGGCTGCCATGAACCGTGCCTGCCAGCTGGTGGAGGAGATGGATGCCGGCGACGTTGTCGGCGGCGTGATCGATGTTTATCCCAATCCTGTATCCCAGGTGACACTTTCCTTTGAGCCGGATAAGTACAACCGCCTTCTGGGAACCGATATCACAGCAGATCAGATGCTGGAATATTTAAAGAGACTGGAAATCGGCTATGATGAGGAAAGCAACCTCCTTCAGATACCTTCCTTCCGTCTGGACCTGCGCTGCCAGGCAGACATCGCGGAGGAAGTTGCCCGCTTCTTCGGTTATGACAATATACCCACAACCCTGCCCCATGGCGAGGCGACAGCCGGTAAGGAATCCTTCTCGGCCAGAGTGCAGAAGGTCCTGCAGGAAACAGCAGAACAGAACGGTTTCTGCGGCGGTATGTGCTACTCCTTCGAGAGCCCCAGGGTATTTGACAAACTGAGACTGGATGCGGACGACCCGCTCCGCCAGGCTATCGTAATCTCCAACCCTCTGGGTGAGGATTACAGTATCATGCGGACCATCGAGCTGGACGGCCTGCTCACATCACTGGCCGGCAACTTCAATCACCGCAATAAAGATGTGCGCCTCTATGAAATCGGCAACGTATATCTGCCCAAGTCCCTGCCCCTGACGGAACTCCCTGAAGAGAGGAAACGTATGGCCCTGGGCATGTACGGAAGAGTGGACTTCTTCGACCTGAAGGGCGTTTTAGAGGAGATGTTCCTCAAACTGGGCCTGGGAGACAGAGTGGAATTCGTTCCCTCCTCCGACAGAAATTATCTTCATCCGGGAAGACAGGCCATTATTGAAATTAACGGAGAATACGCCGGATTTATCGGACAGATCCATCCCCTGGTCTGCTTAAACTACGGAATGAAATGCGAAGTCTATGCTGCAGGACTGGATATACCGGCCATCGTGGATAAAGCATCATTTGACAGAAAGTACAAAGGTGTCGCAAAGTATCCGGCAGTAAACAGAGACCTTGCCCTTGTAATGGACAAAGAAGTTTTCGTAGGTGATGTGGAGAAAATCATGAAAGCCAAAGGCGGCAAGCTCCTTGAAAGCATCGAACTCTTCGATGTATATGAGGGAGCCCAGGTAGGCAAAGGAAAGAAATCCGTGGCATTCAGCCTTGTATTCCGATCCTCCGAGGGAAGCCTGGAAGCAGCCGAGGTAAATAAGATCGTTGACAGGATTCTGAAAGAGCTTGAGACATCAGGCGTCGAACTGCGTGCATAATGAAGACAAGTGATTTTTATTTTGATCTGCCCCGGGAACTGATCGCCCAGGATCCCCTGCCGGCACGGGATGCTTCCCGCCTGCTGGTCCTGGACAGAGAAACCGGGCAGGTCACCCATAAAAAATTCCGGGATATCCTCAGCTACCTGCATCCGGGGGACTGCCTTGTGATCAACGACACCAAGGTCATTCCCGCCCGCCTGCTGGGCGTGAGGAAAGGGACCGGCGGCCATGTGGAGATTCTCCTTCTCAGACGTCAGAAAGATGATGTGTGGGAAGCAATCGTAAGACCGGGAAAGAAACTGCGCACCGGCGCCCGGGTGGAGTTCGGAGACGGTCTTCTTGAGGGAGAGATCACAGAAGTGCTGCCGGACGGCAACAGACTGGTCAGATTCAGCTATGAGGGGATATTTGAAGAAGTACTCGACCGTCTGGGACAGATGCCGCTTCCGCCCTACATTACCCATCAGTTAAAAGACCGGAACCGCTACCAGACTGTCTACGCAGTCCACGAAGGATCTGCGGCAGCCCCTACGGCGGGACTGCATTTTACAAAGGAACTGCTGGAGGAAATCCGGCAGATGGGAGTGGAGATCGCCAGAATCACACTTCATGTGGGACTGGGAACCTTCCGGCCTGTCAAAGTGGAAGATGTGACAGAACATCACATGCATTCCGAGTACTACCGGGTCAGCCCCGAGGCGGCGGACCTGATCAATAAGACCCGGGCAGAAGGAGGACGGATCATTTCCGTGGGAACGACCAGTACCCGTACCCTTGAGTCCGTGGCGGATGAGAATGGAAAAATCGTCCCCGGCAGCGGCCAGACGGATATCTTTATCTATCCGGGATACCGCTTCAAAGCCATCGACGGACTGATCACTAATTTCCACCTGCCGGAGTCCACCCTGCTCATGCTGGTGTCGGCCCTGGCGGGAAAAGAACACATACTGGCGGCGTATGAGGAGGCTGTCCGGGAGGGCTACCGCTTCTTCTCCTTTGGAGACGCCATGCTGATCCTCTAGTCCTCCTCTTCGGGAGCAAGGACAGTCAGGGAGAGCCTGGCTGCCAGAGCTCTGGAAGCTCTGTTGCCGGGAGGTATAAAGGTGAAAAAGTCCTTCATATCCCAGTAGCTGCCGGCAAAGTCAAGGAGAGCGGACAAGCTTTCATAAGCATATTGCATACCATGATACCGGGTCAGAAAAGAGTAGCATACTTCCGTGGCCTCAGTATCAGAAAGATTTTCGCTGCAGGACGGCATCCGGCGGCCGGAGAAGCCGATGAGGCCCAGGAACTGATTTTCCCGGGCTTCTTTTTTTTCTGTCCCGGACTCTGACGTCAGGGGCTCTTTTGCCGTTACAGCATAGAGTCCGTAGCCGTAAAGCGGGTACTGGCAGCGGATGTAGTCCTCAAGAAAGCGGGCGTAATCGGAAGGCTCCGTGTTAAAGAAGCGTCCTTCCGGCCGGTCTGCATTTTCATCCTGCAGGCGGATCAGGGCAGGCAGGTCCTCCATGGACAGTTCTCTGATCAGGCAGCGGCCGGTTTCCGTAATAAGAAGAGGCAGATGGTAATGATGGCAGTAGACCTCCTCCAGAAAGAATTCCGTGATGGAGTCGGGACTTTCGATCAGCCATCCGGCGCCCATGAGTGACTGGTCATGATTGCCATCGTGGGAGAGAGCGATCACCGGGCAGCCCGTGAAGGAGGCGTAGGAGACAGAAAGGTCATTGTCACATAAGAAAATGGTATTCTCATCAAACTTGCGGCCGTATGGAAAATGCTCATAGTGCTCGCATCGGATGGGGAAAGACTTTTCGATTTTTTTAAGGCGGCCGGCCAGGGAAAGCGTCCGGTTTTCCGGCATAAGGCAGCACAGGGTCAGTGACGGAAAATGTCTGTTCCTGCTCATTTCTGATTCCTCCTCTTTTGGCTGTCAGGTTGCTTTTTACCTTTATTATATGTATAATGACCTGGTAATGAAAGCATATAATATAAGAATTCATACAGTGGAAAGACAGTAAAGAAACTATGAAGAAAAAAATCTTTTTAATAATCAGGCTGTTGATTTTCGCGGCCCTGGCATTCCTGATATTTACCATGGTCTCGGAGTACTTCCGTAAAGACAGTGACAGCGGGGAAAAGGTCGTGATCACCATTGAGAAGGGGAGCGGGAGCAGGGAAGTTGCTTCCATATTAAAAGAGAAGGGACTGATCCGGTATGAACTGCCCTTCCTCCTCCGCCTTTACCTGACAGACTATCAGGGACGGATCCGTTACGGAACTTTCTCTCTCCATAAAGGCATGTCCTTGGATACCATTATCCGAACCCTTTCAAGCGAGGGAGAAATGGCAGACAACAGGTGCCTGACAATTCCGGAAGGCTACACCATCGAGAGGGCGGCAAGACTGCTGGAGAAGAAAGGGATCATGGATGCGGAGGAATTCCGCGCTGCAGTAAGAGCAGCGGCAGAAGATTTTGTCTATGCCGATATTCTGCCTGATGAAGAAGATGTTCTCTTCCGGATGGAAGGATACCTGTATCCGGACACCTATTATTTTTCGGAGGATATTACCGGAGAAGAACTTGTGGATATGATATTCGGCGAATTCGACACCATGTTCGGCGATGCCCGGCGCAAGCGGGCGGCTGAGATCGGAATGAGCGTGGAAGAGGTGCTGATCCGGGCATCTCTGGTGCAGAAGGAGACTGAAAAGGCTGAGGAGTATCCCATTGTGGCGGATGTGATCCAGAACCGGCTGGATATAAATATGAACCTGCAGTTTGACTCCACAGTTGTCTATGCGGTCACGAACGGCTACTATGGCAAGGACAGAGTGCTCTATTCGGACCTTAAGGTGGATTCTCCCTACAACACCTATCTTAACAAAGGACTGCCGCCGGGACCCATATGCAGTCCGGGACTGGATGCCATTGACGGTGTCCTTTATCCCGATGACAACAATTATCTCTTCTTCCAGACAGACACCCAGAAGAATGACGGTTCCAATCTCTATTTTGAGACTTATGAGGAGCATTCTTCGGCTGCGGCCACCACGGAAACAGGGCCGGCAGAGGATACGGAACCCGCAGTGGATACGGAAGAGACAGAGGATACGGAGCCTGCGTCTGAAACAAAATCATCTCAATAGAATAAGGACGGATTAATTCCGGAAAACAGGGTGACAGGATAAGAAGATCCTGTCACTTTTTTTGCTCCCCGATCAGGCACTGGAAAATATTTCCATTTTGTGATAAGGTGTTATCGACTGACTTTGAGACCTGCGAAGGGAGAGGTGATGAGGAGATTGGAAAAATGAAAGATATTCTGAGATTTGCCGCCTTTGTCGTACTGGTCCTGGCCGCGCGGGAAGACCTGCGGTCCATGACCATTCCTGACCGGACCCACCTGCTTCTGGCGGCCGCCGGTCTCGGCTTAAGTTTCTGTCCCGGCACTCCCGGTCTGCCTGACCGGGTCCTGGCTGCCATGATCGGCGGAGGAATCAGCCTTGTCTTTGCTCTGGCTTTTCCCGGCGGTCTGGGCGGCGGGGATGTGAAGCTAGTGGCCGGCGGCGGTTTCCTTCTGGGGACGGAAGCCCTGCCCGGGGCAGTCTGGTTTTCCCTCTGGCCCTGTGCCCTTTTCAGCCTGCTTTTGCTTGCCACCGGATCCGGGCGTGACAGACCCGTTCCCCTCGGCCCTTTCCTGGCCTTCGGAATGGGCTTGTCCCTCCTGGCCTGATTCAGCAAATAGTAAGTATTTAAGAGGGGAAAACTCCCCTCCTGTATCTTTACATTAAAATCAAAAAATGTTACTATTATTTTACGTTAATATCCACAAACTTTGACAAGGAGGGAATACTATGCCCAGAGCAAAACAATCAATGGATGGTAATACCGCTGCCGCTCATGTAGCTTACGCTTTTACAGATGTCGCAGCGATCTATCCGATCACTCCGTCCAGCCCCATGGCAGACGTAATTGACCAGTGGTCTGCAGCAGGACAGGAGAATATTTTCGGCAATCAGGTTGTTGTAAGTGAGATGCAGTCTGAGGCAGGCGCAGCAGGAACAGTTCACGGTTCCCTGGCAGCCGGCGCAATCACCACAACCTTCACAGCTTCCCAGGGCCTTCTTCTTATGATCCCCAACATGTACAAGATTGCCGCTGAGCAGCTTCCGTGTGTATTTGATGTATCGGCACGTACGGTAGCAACACAGTCCCTGAACATTTTTGGTGACCACAGTGACGTATATGCATGCCGCCAGACCGGTTTTGCAATGCTTGCAGAGTCCAATCCCCAGGAGGTTATGGACTTAAGCCCGGTAGCACACCTTTGCGCGATTGAAGGAAAGGTTCCGTTCCTGAACTTCTTCGACGGTTTCCGTACATCCCATGAGATCCAGAAGATCGAGAAGTGGGACTATGAGGATCTCAAGGAAATGTGCAACATGGATGCTGTAAAGGCATTCCGCGAGCATGCCCTGAATCCCGAGAAACCGGCAATGCGCGGTTCTCATGAAAACGGTGATGTCTTCTTCCAGCACAGAGAGGCATGTAACCCGGTTTACGATGCACTTCCCGCTGTTGTTGAGAAGTACATGGCTAAGATTAACGAGAAACTCGGAACAGACTATGACCTCTTCAACTACTACGGCGCACCGGATGCTGACCGTGTCATCATCGCAATGGGCTCCATCTGCGACGTAACAGAAGAAGTTATTGATTACCTGACAGCTGCAGGCGAGAAGGTTGGTCTGATCAAAGTCCGCCTCTATCGTCCGTGGGTATCTTCCGCACTGCTTAAGGTGATCCCCGAGACCGCTAAGAAGATCGCTGTTCTTGACAGAACAAAAGAGCCGGGTGCTCTTGGCGATCCGCTTTTCCTTGACGTTGCTGTTACACTCCGTGAAGCAGGACTGAATGATATCGTGCTGACCGGCGGACGTTACGGCCTCGGATCCAAGGATACACCGCCGTCATCCGTATTCGCAGTTTACAAAGAACTTGAGAAAGATGATCCCAAGCCCCGTTTCACCATCGGTATCGTGGATGATGTTACCAATCTTTCCCTTCCGGAGGTTAAACCGGCTCCCATCACTTCCGCACCCGGAACAGTTGAGTGTAAATTCTGGGGTCTTGGCGGTGACGGAACTGTTGGTGCAAACAAGAACTCCACCAAGATCATCGGTGACCACACAGATAAGTACATCCAGGCATACTTCCAGTATGACTCCAAGAAGACAGGTGGTATCACAATTTCCCACCTTCGTTTCGGCGACAACCCGATCCGCAGCCCCTACTATATCAACCAGGCTGACTTCGTGGCATGTCACAATCCGTCCTATGTCATCAAGGGATACAAGATGGTACAGGATGTTAAGCCGGGCGGAATCTTCATGATCAACTGCCAGTGGTCCGATGAAGAGCTTGACAAATATATGCCGGCAGTTTCCAAGAAGTATATTGCCGACAACAATATTCAGTTATACACCATCAACGCGATTGACAAGGCAATCGAGATCGGTATGGGCAAGCGTACTAATACCATTCTCCAGTCCGCATTCTTCAAGCTGGCAAACATCATGCCGATCGATGACGCTGTAGACTTTATGAAGTCAGCAGCTAAGAAGTCCTACAGCAAGAAGGGCGACGCAGTCGTAGAGATGAACTACAAGGCAATTGACGCCGGCGTGGACGCAGTACATAAAGTAGACGTTCCCGCATCCTGGAGCAATCCGGAAGCAGACGCACCGGCAGCTGAGATTGTCGGACGTCCCGCAACCATCAAGATGGTTAAGGAAGTTATGAACCCCATCGGCCTGATGGATGGCGACAACCTGCCTGTATCCGCATTTAAAGATAATGCAGACGGACAGTTCGAGCTGGGTGCTTCCGCATACGAGAAGCGCGGAACAGCCGTAACCGTTCCGGAGTGGGATGCAGAGAAGTGTATCCAGTGTAACCAGTGCGCATTTGTATGTTCCCATGCAACAATCCGTCCCTTCATGCTCAGTGATGAGGAAGTAGCGGCAGCACCGGAGAACATGAAGATCGCAGATACAAAACCGAAAGCAAGCCAGTACAAGTACACCATGAGTGTATCTCCCTTAGACTGTATGGGATGCGGCGAGTGTGTAACCGTATGTCCGACAAAGGCAATCGCTATGGTTCCGCAGGTATCCCAGGCAGCAGAGCAGCCGGTATTCGATTATCTGGTAGCAAATGTAGGAAGAAAACCGGAAGCACCGGCAGAGACCACAGTAAAAGGTTCCCAGTTCAATCAGCCGCTGCTTGAGTTCTCCGGCTCATGTGCAGGATGTGCAGAGACTTCCTACGCAAGACTGATCACTCAGCTTTTCGGTGAGCAGATGTATATCTCCAATGCAACAGGATGTTCCTCCATCTGGGGCGGACCTGCTGCAACGGCTCCGTATACAGTTAACAAAGATTCCGGCAGAGGACCTGCATGGGCTAACTCCTTATTCGAGGACAACGCAGAGCACGGTTTCGGTATGTACCTTGGCCAGAAGACCCTGCGGAATCAGGCAATTGCTAAATTAGAGAAGATGGCAGCATCCGACAAGTCTTCCGATGAATTCAAGGCAGCATTCGCAGCATTCATGGAGACAAAGGACGACACAAGAAAGAACCCGGCAGCAGCAGAAGCCCTCATCGCTGAGGTAGAGAAAGCAGCAGCAGACGGATGTCCCGATGCACCTTTCGTACTCGATAAGAAACAGTATCTGTCCAAGAAATCCATCTGGATCTTCGGCGGAGACGGCTGGGCATATGATATCGGATTCGGCGGACTGGATCATGTACTTGCTTCCGGCGAGAACGTAAATGTAATGGTATTCGATACCGAGATGTACTCCAACACAGGCGGACAGGCATCCAAGGCATCCAACATCGGCGAGGTTTGCCAGTTTGCTGCAGCAGGTAAGGAGATCGGAAAGAAGAGCCTTGCAGAGATCGCTATGAGCTATGGCTACGTATATGTAGCACAGATCGCTCTGGGAGCTAACCCCAATCAGGCAGTGAAATGTCTGGTAGAGGCTGAGGCATACGACGGACCGTCCCTGATCATCGGCTATGAACCCTGTGAGCTTCACGGTATTGCCAAGGGCGGCATGAACCATTGCCAGGATGAGATGAAGAAGGCTGTTAAGTCCGGTTACTGGAATCTCTTCTCCTTCGATCCGGCTAAGAAAGCTGCAGGAAAGAACCCGTTCACACTGACATCCAAGCCGGGCGACGGAACATATCAGGAATTCCTGAACAACGAAGCTCGTTACACCCGTCTTGTGAAACCGTTCCCGGAGAGAGCAGAGAGACTGTTCAAGAAATCCGAGGAAGTAGCTGCAGAGCGCTTCGAGCACCTGCAGAGGCTGGTAGAGCTTTACAAATAAGCTTCTGCCAAAAGCCGGCTGAGCCGGCTGCATAATAGTATAGTGAAGACCTTTTCCCGGGGAGTCTCCGGGGAAAGGTCTTTTCTTGGAAAAGACCCTGTTTACGGTGGAAATATGAATGAAGTAGTAAAACAGTTATTTGACCGTAAGTCCGTGAGGGCTTTTGAGGACAGAGAAATCGACGAGGCGGTGACAGAGGATATTCTGAAGGCCGCAGTCATGGCGCCCACAGCGGGAAACCAGCAGCTCTATACCATTCTTCGGATTACGGATCCCGCCATCCTGGAGGCATTAAGCCGGTCCTGTGACAACCAGCCCTTCATAGCAAAGGGGAAGCTGGTTCTTCTCTTTCTGGCAGACTGTCTGAAGTGGCATGACGCATTTGAAAGCGCGGGCTGCGGGCCCAGACTTCCTGGAGAAGGCGACCTGCTCCTGGCTGTCAATGATGCTCTGATTGCTGCCCAGAATGCGGTGACGGCTGCCTGGTCCTACGGAATCGGTTCCTGCTATATCGGGGATATCATGGAGAATTACGAGATCCACAGAGATCTTCTGGGCCTGCCGGATTATGTGTTCCCGGCAGCTCTCCTGGTCTTCGGCTATCCAACGGTCCAGCAGAAGGAAAGACCTAAACCCGAGCGGGCAGATATGAAGTATATAGTACAGGAAAACCGCTACAGGCGGCTGTCCGCGGATCAGCTTGAGGATATGCTGGCCTATAAAGCCGGGGATGAGGATTACCGGTCCTGGCTGGATAAGTTCTGCCGAAGGAAGTATAATTCTGATTTTTCCATGGAGATGACAAGATCTGTGGGAGAGTATTTAAGGCAATTTAAAAAGGGGGAGTAAGACAATGCTGATGGAGAAGGAAAGACTCCTGATCGTGGAGTACGGGAAAAAGATGAGTGCCCAGGGGCTGAGCAGCGGAACCACGGGGAACCTGAGCATATTTGACCGGGAGTTCGGCTATATGGCTATCAGCCCCTCGGGAGTAGGCTACTTTGAAACCCAGCCCCAGCACGTGGTGATCATGGATCTTGACGGTAACCGGATCGACGGGGAATGCAAGCCGTCCAGCGAATATGATCTTCACCGGGCTGTATACAGGTGCCGGCCGGAAGCAGGCGCGGTAGTTCACACACATTCTGTTTACTGCACCACATTTGCCTGTCTCAATGAGCCTTTAAAGGCAGTCCACTATATGATCGCAGGGGCCGGGACAGATGAGATCCCCTGTGCCCCCTACCGGACCTTCGGGACGCCGGAACTGGCCGAATCAGTCAGCCGGACCATGACAGACCACGATACAAAGGCGGCTCTTTTACAGAACCACGGACTGGTAGCCTGTGACGTGACCATGGCAAAAGCATTTGACCTTGCAGTCAACCTGGAATTTGTGGCAAGACTTCAGTATCAGACCCGCTGCATCGGCAATTCTGTCATTTTAGACCATGAAGAAATGGGCCGGGTTCTGGAAGGATTTAAAAGCTACGGACAGACTTCCGGGAAAAAATAATGAAAACAAAAAATGGGATAATTCTGAAGTTTTCCTCTTGACATTTCTGCAGAGAAGTATAGAATGTGTTCCATTGCGTGAATGACTCCGCAAAAGAAAAAGGAAGAAATTAAATGAGTATTATAGATTTTAACAGTAAAAAAGGTTTTATATGCGATATGGACGGCGTCATCTACAGAGGAAGCGAACTCCTGCCGGGAGTTACTGAATTTGTAGACTGGCTGAACCGGGAGAATAAGGAGTATCTTTTCCTGACAAATAACAGCCGCTACACACCGAGAGAACTGGCCCAGAGGGTGAAAATGCTGGGCCTGGATATCACGGAAGACCATTTCTACACCAGCGCCCTGGCAACGGCTTCTTTCATCAGTGAGCAGAAGCCGGATCCGACTGCTTTTGTACTTGGTGAGGCTGGTCTCATGAACGCCCTTTATGACAGGGGAATCATCACCAATGAGGTCAACCCGGATTACGTGATCCTCGGCGAGAGCCGTACTTACAATCTGGATTCCGTGACAAAAGCCATCAATCTGGTCCTGAGAGGAGCAAAGCTAATCGGAACAAATTCCGATGTGTCAGGTCCTATTGAGGACGGAATCGAGCCCGGCTGCCGTGCGCTGATTGCCCCCATTGAGATGGCTACGGGTAAAGTGGCATATTTCTGCGGCAAACCCAACCCGGTCATGATGCGGGCCGCACTCCGCATGATCGGCTGCCATTCGGATGAAGCCGTGATCGTGGGAGACCGGATGGATACAGATATCATCGCGGGCCTGGAAACCGGCGCGCAGACAGTACTGGTCCTTTCAGGAGTGACGGACCGGACGGAAATGGAAACCTATGCCTTCCGCCCCACCATGGTTCTTGACGGGGTCGGTGATATAGCGGATATCGCACAGAAACTCGGATAAAACAGGATAAAAATATGGCCGCATGGGCCCGGCAGATTCAGTCTGCCGGACTCATGCGGCTTTTTTATTTCAGATAATTAATAGGGCTTCAATACATAGGATGTGCGGGGCGGAATTCTGAGACCGCCGCCAAAGTCAACGCTTTTGCCTGTGATCAGGTCATGGGCCCTGCCTGCCTGGGCGTCAAAATGTGCCACAAATTCACTGTCTTCAGTATTGATGGCGATCATGATTCTTTCTCCCTGATAAGACCGGCCAATGATACACTGGCGATTGGTCAGGAGAAGAGAGGAGAAATCTCCGTACTGAAGCGGTGGATTCTCCTTCCAGGCGCGGGCAAGTGCTGCGATATGGTCTGTGAGGGAAGTCCACTGAGGCTGGTCGAAGGCCGGCCGCAGAGACCGGTCGCCGGGTTCTTTAACAGCTTCATATCCCCACTCGCTTCCGTAGTAGATGACCGGTATGCCGGGCATCCCGAAAAGAAGGGTGTAGAGAAGAGGCAGATTTTCCGGCTCGGTCAGGATACTCGCCACCCTGGTCACGTCATGGTTATCGGCGAAATTGAAGAGGTGGCTGCCCCGGTAAAGTGTCCAGGGTTCCGGCCCGAACTGCCGCATGAGGGAGTGGACGATCTCGAAGAGGTTATTTGAATTAAAGCTGGAATATAGCCCTTTGTAGCATTCATAATTGGTGACGGAGTGACACATCTGATCGTTCATGATCTGCTTGTAGTCACCGTGAAGCATCTCTCCCACCAGGAAGAAGTCCTCCTTTAATTGGTCCGTCCTGCTCCGCAGAAGACGGAGAAAATCCCGGTCGACCATGTATGCCACATCCAGGCGCAGACCGTCTATGTCAAATTCGCGGATCCATCCCTCGACAGATTCCAGAAGATAGTCCGTAACGGCCGGATTTCTCAAGTTCAGCTTGACCAGGTCCTGGGTACCTTCCCAGCCTTCATACCAGAAGCCGTCATTGTAACAGGTGTTTCCGTCAAAGCTTATGTGGAACCAGTCACGGTAGGGAGAACTTTCTCTGTTCCTGATCACATCCGTGAAGGGGCCGAAGCCTCTGCCCACATGGTTGAAAACACCGTCAAGGACAATGCGGATTCCCGCGTCGTGGAGTGCATGGCAGACTTCCGCAAAATCTTCGTTGGTGCCCAGACGGGGATCCAGCTTCCGGAAATCTCTTGTATTGTATCCGTGGGTGTCCGAGTCGAACAGGGGTGAAAAATAAATGGCGCCGATTCCCAGCTTTTTCAGATGGGGGATCCAGTCTTTCACCTTGAGAATCCTGTGCTCGAGACGGCCGTCATTGGCAAAGGGCGCACCGGTCATGCCCAGGGGATATATTTGATAAAAAACGCTTTCGTAAGCCCACATAGTATTAATTCCTCCTTATTGCTCACACTGTAGAACAGTATACCATACTTCTGCTTTTTAGCACACAAAATAACGATTGATAATAAAATTTGACGCCGCTATGGACATTTTGTTGTTCAATATATACAGAAACTTACATTGACATTCTTTACAGGCAAATCTATAATTATTAATAAGTATATCTATGTTCATCTGCAGGTCGGAGGATTAAAAATGTGTGATTTTTTCACATTACATGAGACGGGACTGAAATATACGGCGCTGACCAAAAAGGCTATGCGTGTGTGCTATCAGGCCCACAGCGGACAGTGCGACGCATCAGGTATTCCTTATGTATTTCATCCCTTTCATCTGGCTGAGCAGATGGATTCAGAGACGGAGATCTGCGTTGCTCTTCTTCATGATGTTCTTGAGGATACAGACTGGACCATAGAAGACCTGGAGCGTGAAGGATTTCCGGAGGAAGTCCTCGAGCCGGTTCGCCTTCTGACCCATGACCCGGAGGTTCCCTACATGGACTATATCGCCATAGTCAGGAAGAATCCGGTTGCCAAAAAGGTGAAGCTGGCAGATCTTAAGCATAACAGAAATCTGGACCGGCTGGATTTCATTTCTGATTATGACCGCAGCAGATACCGGAAGTACTGTGAAGCGGAGAAGGTGCTCCTGGAAATTGAAGCGCCCGGGGACAGCCGGTGATCGTGCTGAAGGCAGTACGATGAATGATAATTTAATTGTTGGAGTATAGTTATGATTACAGCAGTGTTGATTCTGATCGTTTTACTGATTCTCGTAGGGGGCCTCTACCTGATCGTTCGGGAAGTCGGCCGTAAGAACTGGGGCAGGGCAGGTATCTTTACATTGATCCTGATCGGCTGTCTGGCAGCGATTCGTGTGCTCATGATCGCCATTGCAAGCGGAAAACTGTGATGGTGTGATTTCCTGAAAGGAGTAACCGGTGCTTGATCTTTTGATTATCGGAAGCGGGCCTGCAGGCCTGTCCGCGGCAGTATATGCAAGGCGGAGTAATTTGAATATGATGGTAGCCGAGAAGGATTCCTTCGGGGTCGGGCAGGTTTCCGGAAGCGTGAAGGTAGATAACTATCTGGGCTTTTCGGGGATCAGCGGTTTTGATCTGGGCATGACCTTCCGTGAACACGCGACTGCTCTGGGTGTTCCCTTCTTTGAGGGAACGGCAGTATCGGTGCGCAGGACCGACGGTGGCTGGCGGACAGGATTTGACGACGGCCGGTTCATCGATTCCCGGGCACTGATCTATGCCGCAGGCGCCAGACCGCGCCGCCTGAAGGTGAAGGGCGAGCAGGAGTTTATCGGAAAAGGTATTTCTTTCTGCAGTGTCTGTGACGGTCCCTTCTTCAAGGACAAGACGGTCGCTGTAATCGGAGGCGGAGACAGCGCTCTGGATGCATCAGCCCATCTGGCGGACCTGTGCAGAAAGGTCTATCTGATCCACTGGAGATCAGACTTCAGGGGCAATGACGCGACTTATGAGAGAATCTGTAATCTTGACAGGGTTGAAGTCCTGAAGAATGCTTCCATACGGTCAATACAGGGGGACGATGTCCTTTCCTCCGTGAGTCTTTCCAACGGACGGGTATTAAAGGTGGACGGTCTCTTTGAGGCGATCGGTTCCGAACCCAGGACAGAGATTCTTAAAGGACTTGTCATGCTGGATCATGAAGGCTATATCGTGGCAGGGGAGGACTGTGAGACAACAGCGGCCGGATTCTTTGCCGCAGGCGATGTCCGCACCAAGCCTCTGCGCCAGGTATCCACAGCTGTTGCCGACGGTGCCAATGCCGTCTATTCGGCTATGCGCTATTTAAAAAAACATTGACCGGGTCATATGACCTTCTGTGAAACTGCTTCCTTGCGGGGGAAGCAGTTTTTTGTCTGCATTAAGTTGATTCTTTGATTGTGCGATGGTAAAATGAAAAAGTATAATTACAAACAAGGGTATTTAACTTAGGAGGTTTCTATGGTTACAAATGATGCTACCACCTTAAAGCTGAAACATGAAGTTCTTTATCGTGTTGCCAAGCTGACATTTGAAGGAAAGCTCGAAACAGAAAGGGAGAAGATTCCCTATGAAATGATTCCCGGTCCAAAGGCACAGTACCGCTGCTGTATCTATAAGGAAAGGGAAGTAATCCGCCAGAGAGTGAACCTGGCGGAAGGAAGAACACCCTTAGGTGAGGTGAGAGAGGACAAGAAGAAAATTGTCTATGTCATCCCCTCTGCCTGCGAAGAGTGTCCCATCTCCCGCTACACAGTTACCAATAACTGCCAGAAGTGTATGGGTAAAGCCTGCTACAACTCCTGTAAATTCGGAGCGATCACCATCGGCATGCATCAGGCCTATATCGATCCGTCCAAGTGCCGTGAGTGCGGAATGTGCGCCCAGGCCTGTCCCTATAATGCTATTGCTGACCTGCTGCGTCCCTGCCGGAAGAGCTGTCCGGTGGATGCACTGATGGTTGACTCTGAAACAGGTATCGCCTACATCGATGACGAGAAATGTATTTCCTGCGGACATTGTGTTCACAGCTGTCCTTTCGGAGCCATTGGTACGGCTACAAATGTAGTGGAAGTTGCTTCTGCCATCCGCGACGGAAAGCGCGTCGTAGCCATGTTCGCACCGGCTCTCGAGGGCCAGTTCGGACCGGATGTGACCATGTCCAGCCTAAAGAAGGCATCCATCGATACCGGATTTGCCGATATGGTGGAAGTCGGACTCGGCGGTGACCTGACTGCTGCAGCAGAGGCGGAAGAGTGGGCCGAAGCTTACAAAGAGGGCAAGAAGATGACGACATCCTGCTGCCCGGCTTTTGTTAACATGATCCACAAGCATTTCCCGGATGCAGTGGAGCACATTTCCACGACCGTATCCCCCATGTGCGCCGTATCCCGTATGCTCAAAGCGAAGGACCCGGAGACAGTCACTGTTTTCGTCGGCCCCTGCGTGGCAAAGAAGAGCGAAAGAGTACAGGGAATTGAAGGAAATGCGGATTATGTTCTTACTGTAGGAGAGTTCAGGGCTCTCATGAAGGCAAAAGATGTTGAGATCCAGCCCGGTGAGAACGATTATCAGGAGTCTTCGGTATTCGGTAAGAGATTCGGAAACAGCGGCGGTGTTACCCAGGCTGTTCTCCAGTCCCTGAAAGAAGAAAATGAAAATGATGATATTACGGTTAATGTCTGCAACGGCGCCCAGGAGTGCAAGAAGGCGCTTATGATGCTGTCCAGAGGCCGTCTCAAAGAGGACTTTGTGGAAGGTATGATCTGTGAGGGCGGCTGCGTGGGCGGCCCCAGCAAGCACCGTTCCGAGACAGAGTCCAAGCGGGCAAGAGATAAGCTGATCAAGGAAGCTGACGGACGTCTGATCCTGGAGAACCTTTCTTCCTATGATCTGGATTCCTTCTCCATGCACCGCAAATAAGCGCAGGCAGTAACAGCCTGTAATTCAGATTGCATTTTTCAGCCGCGTTTGCTATAATAAACGCTGCGACTGCCGCCGGCGTAAGCCGGCGGCAGTAATCTGGAGATGTACCCAAGTGGCTGAAGGGTCCGCACTCGAAATGCGGTAGGCCGGCTTATACCGGCGCGAGGGTTCAAATCCCTCCATCTCCGTAACGATCATTGAGCGACAGAGCCGGCAAGGTGCTGTCGCTTTATTACATTACATGCTTTTGCATTCCGGAGTGATTTGATGGATAAGGCAGAAAAAAAGCATAAAGAACAGACAGCTGCAGAAGAACATATTGTTGTGGGCATCCTGGCCCACGTGGATGCGGGAAAGACTACTCTGTCCGAAGGCATGCTTTATCTGACGGGTAAGATCAGGAAGCTGGGCAGGGTGGACCACAGAAATGCTTTTCTGGATCATGATCCCATGGAAAGAAAAAGGGGCATTACCATCTTCTCCAAGCAGGCTGTCTTTTCCAGGGAAAATCAGACATTTACACTACTGGATACACCGGGCCATACGGACTTTGGCGCGGAAATGGAAAGGACCCTGCAGGTCCTGGATTACGCCATCCTGGTAATCAGCGGCCCGGACGGGATCCAGGGTCATACCATGACCCTGTGGAAACTGCTTGCCGCCTACAAGGTGCCGGTTTTCCTCTTTATCAACAAGATGGACCAGGAAGGTACTGACAGGGAAAGGCTCCTGGCTCTCTGCCGGCAGAGACTGGACGATGCCTGCGTGGACTTCACCGGATTTGAAAGTCCGGATATAGAAGCAGGCGACCGGGCCGAGGAGATTGCCATGACCGACGAGGCGGTTATGGATTATTACCTTGAAAAGGGCCGGATTCCTGAAGAGGAGACCATAAGGCTGATACGGGAACGGAAGCTTTTCCCCTGTTACTTCGGCTCGGCTCTGCAGCTTACCGGTGTATCTTCACTCCTGGATGGAATGAGTTTCTTTATGAGAATGCCGGAGATAAAAGAGGAGACAGGCGGCCGGATCTTTAAGATCATGCACGGGCCCAAAGGAGAGAGACTGACTTTTGCCAAAGTCACAGGCGGCAGTCTCAGGGTAAAGTCTTTTCTGCCCGGCCATGAAGGAGAGAAAATCGACCAGATCCGGATTTATTCCGGGGAGACCTTCCGGCTGGTACCGGAGGCGGTTCAGGGAGAGGTCTGTGCGCTGACGGGGCTTTCGGAAACAGAGTCCGGTCAGGGTTACGGTTTTGAAAGGACAGCTGCCGGGCCTGTACTCCGCCCGGTCATGACCCGGGTCATGAATCTGCCGGAAGGAACAGATGCGGCAGACCTGATCCGTAAACTGGGAAGTCTGGAAGAGGAGGACCCCCAGCTGCAGATTCTGTGGGATGCCGCCCACCGGGAAATCAGTGTCTGCCTGATGGGAGATGTGCAGACAGAAATCCTGACCGGAATCATCAAAGACCGTTTCGGTCTGGATGTTACTTTCGGTCCCGGAAGGGTCGTGTACAGGGAGACCATAGCCGGACCGGTCGAGGGCTGCGGACATTATGAGCCTCTTAGGCACTATGCCGAGGTTCACTTAAGACTGGAACCCCTGCCCAGAGGCAGAGGACTGGAGTTTTCCTCTTCCTGCAGTGAAGACCTGCTGGACAGAAACTGGCAGCGGCTGATCCTGACACATTTGCAGGAGAGGGTTTATCCCGGAGTTCTGACCGGATCGCCCATCACGGACATGAAGATTACGCTTACAGCAGGCCGGGCACATTTGAAGCATACCGAGGGAGGAGATTTCCGTCAGGCGGTGATCCGGGCCCTGCGCCAGGGACTGATGTCGGCGGACAGCATCCTGCTGGAACCCTGGTATGATTTTGTCCTGGAAATACCGACGGATCAGGTGGGCAGGGCCATGTCGGATATACAGAAGATGCACGGAAGCTTTTCCGATCCGGCCGCGGCAGATGAGGATACAGTGATCCTGGAAGGGAAACTGCCTGCTGCCTGCGCGGAGGATTATCCCAGGGAAGTCCTTTCCTATAGCAGAGGACGGGGCCGGCTGCAGCTTACATTTTCCGGCTATGAGACCTGTCATGACACGGAAAGAGTCATCAGTGAGACAGCTTATGATCCTGACCGGGATACGGATTTTCCTTCGGGATCGATTTTCTGTTCCCACGGCGCCGGTTATTTTGTCCCCTGGGACCAGGCGGCGGAGAAAATGCACATTTCTGCCCCCAGGCACAGGGAAGATACGGCTCCCGGCCCACGGACGGGCGGAGGCGGATCCTCCATGTATGAGGAAGACGCGGCATTCAGAGCCGTCTTCCTGCGGGAATTCGGCAGCAGACAGGCTCAGGACGATCATGCAGGCCGGTTCAGACGGCGGAATTCTGAAGGGAGCAGGCCGGAGCAGGATAATGCGCCGGTAAGAAAAAGCACCCGCACCAGACCCAGGAAAAAGTATCTGCTGGTAGACGGCTACAACGTGATCTATGCCTGGGAGAGTCTGGCCGGACTTGCCGAAGCGGATCTTGGAGCGGCCAGAGATAAGCTTACGGAAATCCTTTCCAATTACCAGGCATTCATGGGATATACCCTGATTCTGGTCTTTGACGCATATAAAGTTGAGGGAAATCCGGGAGAAATCATAAAAAAAGGAAATGTTTATGTGGTTTTCACTAAAGAAGCGGAAACCGCTGACCAGTACATTGAGAAGACGACCCATGAGATTGCCGGAAAGCACGACGTCCTGGTCGCAACCTCCGACGGTCTGGAGCAGGTGATCGTTATGGGTCAGGGAGCCATGCGGATATCGGCCAGAGACCTTTATGACGAGGTCGCCCGGGTGGAGGAGGAAATCCGCCGGATCGCCGAGGAAAAGCGGGCCGGACGGCGGTATCTTTTTGATGATATGGATAAAGAATTACATGAACATATGGAAAATGTAAGACTCGGAAAAGTAAGGAGGGAAGAAGATGGCACAGTTTGAAGAGGAAATCATGCGCTATGAGAAAAAGATGAATAATGCGTCCACTATGACGGACCTGCTTCTTGCCATGTCAGCATGGCAGAGCTTCGCTGACTCGCGCGGCCTCAGTGACGCGGACAGGACTCCGGTGGATTCCGCCTATCTGAAAGCGGAAGCAAGACTGATGGAAAACGTCAGCAAAACACCCTGGTAGGAGTATGATATCACTTTGATTAAAGAGGATGAAATAAGAAATCCCCGGCTTTTAAAGCCGGGGACTTTTCTGTCTGTATGCAAATGACGGAAGAAAGCGGTTTCTCTTTTCCGGCCTGCCGTCTGCTGGTCTATTCGCCGGACGGTTCACCTGAAAGGATCCAGGGTGCGGGCTTGGCTTCAAATACACCCTTGGAATTCAGCTTGGACATGGAAATCTGAATAACTTCCTGCTGCTCGATATGATATTTCTGGAATACATAAAGGATATCGGAAAGGATGTCCAGCTCCAGAGTGTAGACAACGAACTTCATCCTGGGATTGAGCCGGAGCAGGTTCTGCACCTCTTCCTCAAACTTCTTGGTGGCAACGATGAAGGAGAGGGAAGGAACAGGCAGCCCTTTCATGGATTCTTTGGATGTATCATTGATAATAGTAACATTGTGAAGACCGAACTTTGTGATGTTCTCCTCCATGGAGTAGCGGTCATGCTTGTTATACTCCACTGCAATGATCTCACCGTCGTTGGCGATCATGGCAGACTCCACAGCGATACTCTCTCCGCTTATGATACAGATGGTATCCTGATCGTCAAGATGAAGCTTGTTGATGATAATGGAACGGATCTCGCTTGCAACATAGCGGACCGAACCCTGTGAGAAGCTGGTGTTCTGGATACTTCTTCTGTAGGAACTGGTCGCTTTCTGATTGACGATCAGCATAACGGAAGGCTCCGTAATCTCCTGGTCGATCATATCGGCGATCGTACATATTTTTACTTTACCTTTGGGGGTTGTCCCCGTCCTGAACCAGAGTTCGCAGTCACCCAGACCTGACTCCCATAGATTGAAGAAAAAGCCCGGATGTCCTTCGTCGATAAAAACCATAACAGATTTGTGCGACTCAATGGCGGGGATTATGTTTTTCTTTTTCCGGCTGACATCGATCAGCTTGACCTTCTCGATCTCTGTACCTGTAAGCTTAGTGTAATAGTTGACCCACGCTAATATCTGATCGTTTGTGAAGGAAGAACCTTCCTGTTTCATAACGCTACCTCCCTTAGTTTTTTTCTGATTATATTTTATTACAGTTATTATAAAAAGGCAAGAAAGGCAGGCATGTCTGCAGGAAAATATTTCCTTGAATCTGGGTAGGAATAATAGTAAAATATACAGGAGAACAGAGGAGGAAAACGATACATGAGAGTTTCGACAAAAGGACGGTACGCTTTAAGACTGATGCTGGATATTGCGATCCACGGCAGTACCGGCACCCCGGTCCGGCTCAAGGATGTGGCCGGGAGGCAGAACCTTTCAGGCAAATACCTGGAGCAGATCATTGCTGTCCTGAACAGGGCAGGCTATGTCAGAAGTATCCGGGGTCCCCAGGGAGGCTATCTGCTCAGCAAGAATCCCAGGGATTATACAGTCGGCATGATCCTGAGACTGACAGAAGGCAGCCTGGCGCCGGTGGCATGCCTGGACGGCGGCGAGATGGTCTGCGACCGGGTCGAAAGCTGTGCCACAATTACCTTGTGGAGAAAACTGAATGACGCCATCAACGGTGTGGTGGACACGGTGACGCTGGCGGATCTCATAGAATGGGATGAAGAACGCAGCGGAAACGACTATGTTATATAATATGAAAGAATTAAAAAAAGATATAGGATTGACATTTCAGCGGATATAGGGTAAAGTTCTTTTAGTTTTGATAACCATGGAGAAGTCTGATCAAAGGAAGTATTTGCATGAAAGAATTGCTTAGAAAGTATTACCGGTATCCGGCAGCGGTTACATATTATCTTATGTACCTGGTAGCATTCTATCTTCTTGAGAGAAGAGTGCCGGCCACACTGCACATTATCCACTGCTCGATAGACCAGTATATTCCTTTTTTGGAAATATTCATAATTCCGTATTTTTTCTGGTTCGCGTTCACCGCGATTACAGTCCTGGTGCTTTTTGTCTTTGACAGGGAGATCATGTTCAGGATGATATGGATCGGAGTAATCGGATTCTCATTATTCCTGTTTGTTTCCTATGTTTATCCCAACGGACTGGATCTGCGCCCCGAGACATTTGCCAGAGATAATGTATTTGTTGATATGGTGAAGTTCCTTTACAGGATCGACACGCCGACAAATGTACTTCCCAGCCTGCATGTTTTTGTATCGACTGTGGCTGCAGCCGCCGTATACAGGAGCGAGGTGCTTAATAAGCATGTCATCTACAGGAGAGCGACCGTTGTGATCGCAGTTCTGATTATTCTGTCTACCATGTTCCTGAAACAGCATTCAATCGTGGATGTGTCCATGGGACTTCTGATGGCTTATGTATGTAATGAGATCGTCTACGAAGACGGAATCATCCGCGGTCTTCTTCGTGATACCGAATATGTCCTGGAAGAGGCGGGAAGAGTCAGGCAGATGAAGAAAAAAGGCTTCTTGGGCGGAAGGCAGTTTGACAGGAAAGAGTCGTAATTATCATGAGAAAGATCATGTTTGTCGGCAGAAGTGAGTCCGGGAAAACAACCCTCACACAGGCTATGAAGGGTAAGAAGCTGACCTACCACAAGACACAATATATCAATCATTATGATGTGATCATAGACACACCCGGAGAGTATGCCGAGACCAAGGAACTGGCCGGCGCCCTGGCTGTATACGGAGCGGAAGCGGATGTGATCGGCCTGCTCCTGAGTGCAACAGAGCCTTTCTCTCTCTACCCGCCGAATATCACAGCTGCGGCAAACAGGGAAGTGGTAGGCATTGTCACCAAGTGTGACCACTGGGCCGGCGATCCTGAACAGGCGAGGCTGTGGCTGGAACTGGCCGGCTGCAGGAAGATTTTCATGACCAGCGCTTTTTCCGGAGAGGGGATCACGGATATCATTTCCTATCTGAAGGAAGAGCATGAAGTGCTTCCCTGGGAACAGGTAAAAGCGCAATATGACAAGCTTTCCTACGGGGAAGGCAGCAGTCATGAGGAAATGACCATCAACGGTGTTGTAGTCTGATCCCCGGCTTTTTAGAAAAAAACAATCCGGCGGCACTGATGTCGCCGGTTTTTTTATAGTAATCACCGTCATTATGACCGGCAAATAAAAAAGACCACGGTTTTAACCGTGATCTCTTTGTGGACAGCTCCCTGCCGGACTTGAACCGGCGACCTACGCATTACGAATGCGTCGCTCTACCAACTGAGCCAAGGAAGCCTGTCAGACTGACTTGATTATTTTACTATAGTTCCCGAAAAAAATCAATCCTTAATTGGACAGCCCGGATAAACGGGATATTCCGGCAGGAAGAAGCGGAATATTGACAAAGATTTTTAGGGATAGTATTATATATGACACGAAATGTGAAGGAGGAAATATAATTATGTTAGATAAAATGAGAGAAATCATTGCCGAGCAGCTTTCCGTAGAAGAGGACGAAATCAATCTTGACACCAGTTTCAGGGAGGATCTGGGAGCGGATTCTCTGGATCTTTATGAGCTGGCTGAGCTTTTAAAGGACGAGTATGATGTTGAGATTCCTGAAGAAGAAGTAGCCAACCTTCTGACAGTGGGCGACGTGATCAACTTCCTCAAGGAACACGGCATTGAGTAATCTTACGAATTAAAGTCAATGTCTGAAGTGCCAAAAAAGCACTTTTCAATTTGCCCCAATTCGTTTATAATAACCTAGTATGCATAAATCCTTTTGGAAAGGAGTTTTCTGATGGCAACAGATATTGGAATTGATCTGGGAACTGCCAGTATTCTGGTCTATGTAAAGGGCAAGGGAGTCGTGCTCAAAGAGCCGTCCGTTGTCGCTTTTGATGTTGATACAAGAAAGATTAAGGCGATCGGCGAGGAAGCCAGACTGATGATCGGCCGTACACCGGGCAATATTGTGGCGGTAAGGCCGCTGCGCCAGGGCGTTATCAGCGATTATTCCGTTACGGAAAAGATGCTTAAGTATTTTGTCCACAAGTCAGTAGGCAAGAGCCTCTTTGGAAGAAAGCCCAGAATCTCTGTCTGTGTACCCAGCGGTGTAACCGAGGTAGAGCGCAAGGCAGTAGAAGATGCGACCTATGCGGCAGGAGCCAGAGATGTTAAGATTATTGAGGAGCCGGTAGCGGCAGCAATCGGTGCCGGTATTGACATCGCAAAGCCCTGCGGCAACATGATCGTTGATATCGGAGGCGGTACATCAGATATCGCCGTCATTTCCCTTGGAGGCACGGTAGTCAGCACCTCCATCAAAGTAGCGGGTGATGATTTTGATGAAGCTATCGTCCGCTATATGAGAAAGAAGCATAATCTTCTGATCGGCGACAGGACGGCAGAAGATATCAAGATTCAGGTAGGCAG
>CACZQE010000340.1 GCA_902783205.1 uncultured Lachnospiraceae bacterium
CTTGCCGTGATCGCCGTTTTCCACCATCAGATTACAGGAAGTCCCGTCAGGAAGTGCTGCCCTGTAGGAGCCGGTCTGCATGAGCACACAATCGGCGACCCTGCTGTCATGTTCAATTTCGTCTTTTACAGCGGCCGCAGTATTTTCCACATTTTCCGTCTGCCGGATATCGATCCGGATCTGACTCTGGCCGATTCCCATGTATGTAACGAATTCGGGCGCCCCGATCGTGGTTTTTATATTCCAGGGTACCAGAATCATAAATGTGGCAGCTGCAGTGATGATCCTGGCAGGCAGCCACAGACTTCTCCTTTTTCCACTGGCACTCCTTCCGTACAGTGCCCGGACCGCCGTCATTTTATCCATCCTTCCGAGGACCCTGTATACCGATAAAAGAATGATCCCTTCCGCCGCCAGGCAGCCGAGGACTGTCAGTGCCGGGATCAGACCCCTGTTTCCCGCATTTCCGTAGAGGTCTCTCATCTGAGCTCCCAGCGGCTTTGACAAAGTGATTGCCAGGATCAGGCCCGCCAGACATCCGGCAGCTGACAGAAGCAGGTATTTGGAGAAGTACATGGATCGGATGCCCCTTCTTGATATCCCCACTGCCTTGAGCATCCCGATGTCCCTTTTGTCCTTTTCAAGTTGTGTCAGAATAATGTATCTGATGCAGAGGATGGAGATGAAGAGAACAAGTATGCTTACCAGGAGGATCACCAGGATCATCATGCCGTCGGAGAGGGCATTCATCATTCTGATCAGAGGATATGTGATGGTCGGCCCGTTGTCCGGCAGGCCGGCATCCTTGTAGGCAGTGGCAAATGCATCGATGTCACTGCCTTTTTTCAGTTTGAATTCGATCAGGTATTCCTGACTTCCCAGAGGTATAAGCCGCTCATAGTCTGCCCGGCTCACCAGGAATCTCTTGGACGATGCCATCATGGAATTCATCTGGGAGTCACGCAGGAAACCGGCAACGGTCAGCTCTTCACTGCCGATCCTCATCAGGTCTCCGACATCTATGTCATACTCTTTTCTGTAGCAGACTGGCACATATACCTGTCCCGGAGATGGCGAAATCACCTTGTAATCGGCATCCACCAGATAGTCGAAGAGGGGATTCTGGCAGCATAATCCGTTATCCTGCATGTTGTTCTCCAGAGATTCATCTCCGATGGAAATCCTGCTGTTGGGGAGATTCAGGAAGGGAGAAACCTGCATCCTGTCCACATCGTCCCTTCCTTCTGCAAATGTTTTAAGGGCCGCCTCATCAGGATCACCCGTATGCATCTGCAGGAAATCCGGCGTCTGCGCTCTGGCCATCAGTGTGTCGATGGAGCCGGCAAGGCTTGCGAAAAGGAAGATGGAAAGGCCCAGCAGCATGGCAGTAAGGGCCATGAATACGCAGGTTGCAGCATTTACAAGCTTATTTGCTTTGATATCATTGATGATCATTCGTCTTTTCATCAGATGAACCTCCTTCCAGGGCTTTCACATGGGGGAAACGGTTCAGGCTCAGGGCCAGTGCCGCAAGGAGCAGGCCGGAGATCATGATCACTGCTGCGGCTCCGCGTCCTACGCCTGTATGTCTTAGGGCAGCCATGGCATCGGCCGCTACTCCGGCCCCCGCATAGGCGGCGACATAGCCGGTCTGTGACAGGAAACTGATCAGTCCCCACGCCCTTCCCTGCTTATCTGCATCGATATTTGTTCTTGCAAGATAATCCAGACAGTTGTTGGCAAAAGGCAGCATGAAAAAGAAGAGGAAACCGAAAAATCCGATCAGGATGATATTTTCCCGCAGGCCGAATCCGACCATGGAAAGTCCCGCTCCGGCAAGTGAAAGGGAGAGTATGCCGGTGAAGTTCCTCTTCAGACCGTGTATACCCAGGATGACACTTGATACCAGCATGCCGCAGGCGCACAGAGTCTCAGTGACTCCCAGGACCCCGCTTGTCTGAAAATCAAGGATCATCGGTTCTGCCAGGATCTGTATGGTTCCAATGAAGCATGTCATGACGGAGGAGACAAAGATGAGGATCAGGACGCCCCGCTTTTCCTTTATGGCCTTCCAGCCCTCCCGGAAGCTGTCCGTGAAACTGTCATTCCTTTCCGGCTGCTTTGTATTGATTCCTTTCCTGACTATGGCTGTACACAGGACTGTCAGGAAAAATGTGCATACATCAATGATCAGAAGAAGCCTGACATCACTGACTGCGAGCAGCAGTCCTGCTATGACCGGAGAGATCAGGTATCTTGCGCTGCCTGCTATGCTCACCATGCCGCCGGCCCTGGAGTATTCCTCTTTGGTCAGAAGGTCTGTGACCGTAGCCCTGTAGGAAGGCTCCAGCAGTGATGAGAAAAGGGAACTTACAAAGACCCCGGCGCAGATCTGATACAGCTTTGCTCCTCCTCCCGTCATACAGATCAGAATATAGACCAGGCCGAGCGCCGACAGACCGTCCCCGGCCATCATGAGCAGCCTGCGGTCATAGCGGTCGGCCAGAACGCCTGCCGGCGCGCTGAGTACCAGGGTCGGAAGAAAAGCCGTAAGAGCGACAAGGGCCATGTCGGCGGCACTGCCGGTTTCCCGGAATACGTACACTCCAAGGCCGAAACTTGTGAGTCCGGACCCTATGGCTGAGAGCAGCTGGCCGGACCAGAGAAGAAGGAATCGATTGTAATTTGAAGATTTTTTCATTTGCCGTCTCCTTGACCGACAGATTGTCGGTACGAAATTCTAATATATGGGACTTACCGGTGGTGACGATAAGTCCCTTTTCCCTGTTCTGATGTATTGGCTGCTTTTGTCAGTCGGCCTGTCTGTTGAAGATTCTCATGATTGCCTGTTCAAGGCTGCCGGCCTCTGCTCCCAGGATCCTTTCGGTATGAAAGATAAAAGCATGTCTTTTTCTTTCCGTCTGTTCCGGGTCTGTCTCAGCAAGAGTATCAAAAGCCGTGTTGGCGTATGTCAGGATCATCTCTGCAGCCTCGGCAGGATAGTCCGAATTAAAGATCCCGCTTTCATTTCCCTCCACGATCAGCCCGGTGATAATGGGAACGACTCCGTCCATCAGTCTTTCCTGCATCTTCTGATGGAGAAGTGCATTCTGAGGTCTGTGGATCTGCTCCAGCACCTCGGACCCTGCTCCGCTGTCTATATTAAGAGAAATGACTGCAGCCGACAGACGCTCAAGAAGGGGAAGAGCCTGATCTGATACGACTGTCTTCGCCCTGCTGATGGACTCACGAGTCATCCTTTCTACCAGGGCATCAAGGATCTCTTCCTTTGACCCGAAATGGTGATAGAGGGTACCGCGGGCGATACCGATCTTCCGGATGATGTCATTGGTACTTGCATGATCGAAGCCCTTCTCCGCAAAGAGCTGCTCTGCCACATCCAGTATTTCGTTTTTTCTGTCCTCGGCGGACTTTACAATCCTCATGATAATATCCTCACAAATCATATGACCGACAGATTGTCGGTAAAAACAAGATAACACATTTTTTATACTCTGTCAAATGGATTTATAAAATCAGATGAATCACTAACGGACCTTCTATGGTAGAATAATTACAGGAGGCCCTTTTTACGGAATGGGATTATTTATGAGTAAACTGACTGCTGTTCTGAAAAAAATTTATATTCGGCTTTATACACTAACCTACTATACCTCAGCTGTTCCCCTGAAACTTTTCGACATTCGGCACGGGACAGAGTTTGGGGGGATTGATTTCAAAGGAGACAGAGGGGGGAGGTATGCATATTATCCGTCCTCGGTATATACTTTTCCGCTTCTCAGGAGATATATCAGAAGACACATGAATGGCGGCAAAGGCCATTCTGTATTGGATATAGGCTGTGGCAAGGGCCTTACCCTGTCTTTTTTCAGCAGCCTGGACTTTGAGCAGGTGTCAGGGATTGAGTACAACGGGAAACTGTTCCGCAGTGCAAAGAGAAACTTAAGAACAGTTTCCCGGCCCGCAAAGGTGTATCAGGCCGATGCCGTGGATTTTAACATGTATGAGAATTATGATACTTTTTACCTGTATAATCCCTTTGATGAGGCGATTGTGGAAAAATGTACAGACCGGATCATGTCGTCTCTGGAGCGGCGGCCGAGAAAACTGA
>CACZQE010000341.1 GCA_902783205.1 uncultured Lachnospiraceae bacterium
CCCGCTGTAGTCGGAGATGGTTTCATTATACTCTTTCAGTACATGCTCTCTGTCGTCGGGATGCAGCAGATCGGACCAGGATTCCAGAACATCCGGAAAATCATCTGTGCTATTATATCCCAGCATTCTTCGGAATTCGTCACTCCAGTTGACCCGCTCCATCACACCAGCTTCATCAAAATCCATTGTCCATTTGCCGGACCCGAGCATTTCATGAATGGTGTCGAGAGAAGCGGCTTCGTTTTGCAGTGCGATGTACAGAGCATCGTGTTCCTTTATCTGGGTTACGTCAATTGTTACGCCTCTGTACTGCAATGGCCTGCCTTCAGAATCCCGGCTCAGCATCCCCTTGCTGCGAAACCACCGGACAGAACCGTCCTTTTTATAATAGCGGCAGTCAAATCCCGCTGTCCTCATGATGTTTTCATCATGAATACTGGCACTGATATCACCAATAAAAGCATCCCTGTCTTCCGGATGAATGCCCCGCATGAATGATTCCAATTCATTCGGAAAATCGCGCTGATCTGTATAACCCAACAGCCTGCGTAAGCCATCACCCCATTGTACAGATGCCACAGAACCGTCTGGCTCAAAGTTGATAACCCAGCTTCCCGCTTCCGTCATATCAGTCAGCAGACGGTTCGTAGCGGCCTGCTCTTCTATTATACGCATGTCCTTTTCATTATTGATCCTGTTCATAAAGGGCTCCCTCCGTTCAGGTCAGCTTGTCGTATTTCTGCTTTCGCTCAACATAGGTGAGCTTTAAAGGCATGATCCGGATAAGTCTATACTTTAATCGGTACCTGAATTATCACAGACAAGGCTCTGATTTGCGTATGTTTTTCCGCTGTTTTGATAAAATAAGTTTACCATGATTCCCCAAATCATGCAAGAAGTTGAGATGGAAAAAAGTATAGTTTTATCCTTTTCTTGTGGATTGTGCCTATTTGAGAAAGGTTTTCGGGTCGACGGAGAGGAGCTTTGCGACGCGGGCAGCTGAGAGTTCGCCGGTGCGCCATCTGGCATAGATTGCCGGAAAGGCGGGGGAAGGCTGCACAGCGGGGCGGCCGAATTTGACGCCGCGCTTTTTCGCCGCGGCGATCCCTTCCGCCTGCCGCTGCCGGATATACTGGCGCTCGTTGTCCGCCACGAAGCTGAGAATCTGCAAGATCAGGTCTGAGATCAGGGTATCCGCGGAGAAAGTTGCCCGAAAAGCTGTAGTTTAATGCACGCAGTCAAACCGCAATTTCGTGTACTCAAAGGCAACTATAGTCATGTTCTCAAAAAACGCATACCATGATGGCAAACCGTCCCTCGACCTGCTCCGCACCCCGATTATACTACACTTTCATGTATTGCGTGTGCGATTTTTCGGCATGTTAAGTTCTCTGTCTTATTTCATTGCCCTCTCAATAAATGACTTGGATATTCTTGTCAGCCTGCAGAGCTTGAAACTTGTGATATAGTACAAATAAACATTGGAAAATACTTTTTCTTGCGATATATTCTTTTCTTGAGAAGAATATATCACAAGAAAGCGGACCGGCAGTTCAGCCGGAAGGAATTGAAACGGAGGAAAAAACATGGAAGAAAAGAAAGTTCTGAACGATGAGAAGATCGAAGAGGTCACCGGCGGCCGTTGTCTGTCTGCGAAAGAATTTGCCGGCCTTGATCCCGAAAAGAAAAAGGAGTATCTGAGAACCGCCAGAAAGCTGGATCGGAAAAGCGTAAAAATTCCGGTTGAACTGCTGGAGAAAGTCTCGGGCGGGTATTATGATGACGATGAATGGCTTTTTGAAGTTTGGGATCGGTGCCGCAGGTGCGGGTCGTATCTCTATGGACACATGTGTGAAGATTGTTACTTTGACTATTTTGTTTGTAAGGCGTGCGGTGACTTCTACTGGAATTATTAAAGCTTGGGACAGGTGACGGTTTCCCATCTTATCCTATGCAAAGTGCAGAAAAAAGCCGGTCAGAATCGGACAATTCTGACCGGCTTTTCGGAGCTTGGAATCGGATGAAAAAGGGATGTTACAGTCACTCAAGCAGTGAATTGACTGCGTCTATGTATACATCACTGTGAACTGTATGGATCACATGATCATTTGTGTCCGTTTCTACAAGGCGGCAGTTTTCTCCAATATAGGATACTGCCCGC
>CACZQE010000342.1 GCA_902783205.1 uncultured Lachnospiraceae bacterium
ACATTTCTCAATAATGAAAATTATAAGGGAAAGCTGGCCGAAAAGACCGAGCTGGGCGCTGAGCACATCAATGACGACAGCCCCGAGGCCGATGCCGAAGGCATCATAATGATGATTGAATGCCTGATGGCTTCAGGCCTTACCGAATTCCGCATCGATATCGGACAGGTGGATTTCTATAAATCGATCATGGAAAGCCTGCCGGTGGATGAGGCTGCCAGAGACAAGATCCATGACCTGGTTCTCAACAAGAATTCCCTCGGCCTGGAGCAGCTTCTTTCGGAACTGCCGGTACCCGGGGATCTGGCAGGGACCCTTTCTCAGATCAACGAGCTCTACGGCGGCGTGGAGATCCTTGATAAGGCAGCCGGCCTGACCCGGGACGAAAGATGTCAGCGGGCAGTTAACCGGCTTAAAGAGATCTATGAAATAATCTGCATTTACGGATATGAGAAATACATAACCTTTGACCTTGGAATGGTCAATTATTTTGATTATTACACCGGCGTGATCTTTCACGGCTATACCTTCGGGACCGGGGACGCCATCGGAAAGGGCGGAAGATATGACGGCCTTCTCAGCCAGTTCGGAATGGAGGCGCCTTCCATCGGTTTTACTATTCTGGTGGATGACCTTATGTCCGCGCTGGAGAGGCAGAAGATAGAGGTATCAATAAAGGACTACCGCCATATGGTCCTCCTCTATGAAAAGGAAGACCGGGCTGAGGCGATCTCCCTGGCGGCAGGTCTCCGCGGCAGCGGAATCTGTACGGAACTTACCTGTATAAACAGAGACAGCGGCCGGGAGCCCCAGGAGCACTATCACCGCCTTTCCTACATCAAGTCCCACGGAGCCTATGCAGTCCTGGAACTGAAAGGAGAGGACGTAAAAGTAACAGATCTTGCCACCGGAAAAGTCGAGACCAGGAAGCTGGCTGATTTCAGAGAGGAGTATTAAATGCGTTATCTGACATTTGCTCTTGCCAAGGGACGGCTTGCCAAGACGACCATGAAGCTCTTTGAGGAACTGGGGATTTACTGTGAAGCCATGAAAGACCCCGCTACCCGCAAGCTGATCTTTGTCAATGAGGAACTGAAACTGAAGTTTTTCCTGTCAAAAGCCTCGGATGTTCCCACCTATGTGGAGTACGGAGCAGCAGATGTGGGCGTGGTAGGAGAAGATACCATACTGGAAGAGGGAAGAAATATCTACGAGGTGCTGGATCTGGGATTCGGCCGCGGCAAAATGTGTGTCTGCGGACCGGAATCGGCCAGGGAGAAGCTTAAGCACGGTGAGCTGATCCGTGTTGCTTCCAAGTATCCGGTCATCGCCAAAGATTATTTTTACAATAAAAAGTATCAGACAGTGGAGATCATAAAGCTGAACGGGTCCGTCGAGCTGGCCCCCATTGTAGGCCTTTCAGAGGTGATCGTGGATATTGTGGAAACAGGTTCCACATTAAGAGCCAACGGTCTGTCGGTTCTGGAAGAAATCTGTGATCTTTCCGCCAGGATGGTGGTAAATCCGGTAAGCATGAAGATGGAACCGGAGCGGATCCGGGGACTGATCCGGAAACTGGGACAGATCAAGCAGGATCAATAGATGCAGGGAGAATAAAATGAGAGTATTACAGTTAAATGAAGACAATAAAAAGAAACTTCTTACAGATCTGCTGCGAAGAAGCCCCGAACACTACGGTAAATACGAAGCATCTGTCCGGGAAATCCTTGACGCGGTCAGGGAGAAGGGCGATGAGGCTTTATTCGGATATACTGAAAAGTTTGACGGATGCAGGCTGACAGCGGCGGATATCCGTGTGACAGAAGAGGAGATCCGTGAGGCATATGATCAGGTGGAACAATCCCTGGTGGATGTGATCCGCAAATCTCTGGTCAATATCCGGTCCTACCATGAGCGCCAGAAGAGAAACAGCTGGTTTGACGCCAGACCGGACGGGACCATCCTGGGCCAGAAGATCACAGCCCTGTCTTCCGTAGGTGTTTATGTTCCGGGCGGAAAGGCGGCTTATCCTTCATCCGTACTGATGAATATTGTTCCCGCTGTCGTAGCCGGTGTCGGAAGGATCGTAATGGTCACACCGCCTGACCGGCAGGGAAAAGTAACACCGGCGACCCTGGTCGCTGCCCATGAAGCAGGCGCGACGGACATTTTCAAGGTAGGCGGAGCCCAGGCCATCGCTGCCCTGGCATACGGAACAGACTCCATTGCCCGGGTAGATAAGATCGTGGGACCCGGAAACATCTATGTGGCCCTGGCCAAGAAAGCGGTCTACGGCCATGTGAGTATTGACTCCATCGCAGGGCCCAGCGAGATTCTGGTCCTGGCTGACGGAGAGGCAAATCCCCGCTATGTGGCGGCCGACCTCCTGTCCCAGGCAGAGCATGACGAGATGGCCAGCGCCATCCTGGTGACCACCAGCCGCGACCTGGCAGAAAAGGTGGAGAAGGAGATTGAAGAATTTCTGACTTACCTTTCCCGTGCAGATATTATCAGGAAGTCTCTCGACCAGTTCGGCTACATCCTGGTTGCCGATTCCATGGAGGATGCAATCAGCGCGGCAAATGATATCGCTTCCGAACATCTGGAACTGGTATGCAGAAATCCCTTTGAGGTCATGACAAAGATCCGCAATGCAGGCGCCATCTTTATCGGGGAATACAGCAGCGAACCTCTGGGAGATTATTTTGCCGGGCCCAATCATGTACTGCCCACCAATACCACGGCAAGATTCTTTTCACCCTTGTCGGTGGATGACTATATTAAGAAATCCAGCATTATCTACTATTCTAGAGAAGCGCTTGAGGCTGCCCACAGGGACATCGAAAGCTTTGCAAAAGCCGAAGGCCTTACAGCACATGCCAACTCCATCGCAGTACGTTTCGAGGAGGAAGAAAGATGAGTTCTGTCAGAAAAGCACATATAGAAAGAAAAACAAGTGAAACAGATATCGTAATGGACCTGGTCATTGACGGCAGCGGAAAATGTGATGTGGATACCGGCATCGGCTTTTTTGATCACATGCTTGCCTCTTTTGCCCGCCACGGACTTTTTGATCTCACCTGTCACGTAAAGGGCGATCTGCATGTTGACTGCCACCACACCATAGAGGATACCGGTATCGTCCTGGGACAGGCAATCCGGGAGGCGGCCGGAGACAAAAAGGGTATACGCCGTTTCGGCAGTTTTCTTCTTCCTATGGATGAAAGCCTGGTCCTGAGTGCGGTAGACCTGTCCGGAAGACCCTATCTGGTCTGTGACCTGCCTTTTTCAGTAGAGAGAGTGGGAGATTTTGATACGGAAATGGTCAGGGAATTCTTTTACGCGGTTTCCTACAGTGCGGCCATGAATCTTCATCTCAAGCTGATCCACGGGAGCAATGCCCATCATGTGATGGAAGCAGCTTTCAAAGCCTTTGCCAAAGCACTGGATGAAGCGACGCAGAAAGATCCCAGAATCATGGACGTTCTTTCCACAAAGGGATCTCTCTAGGAAAAGCATTGAGGACAAGGAGATAATTATGGACTATATAAAACTGATAGCCAGAGTGACAGACCGGGATCCCGGGCAGGAAGCAGCCCGCTGCGACAACTGCGGGGCAGACGGTCTCTACTACTGTGACCAGGCAGCTCTGGCCGGGAACACTGAGCCGGATGTGGCGCCCGTAAAAGAAATGTCAAGAAATGCGGACCTTCCCATCTGGGTCTGCTCCAATATAAGGCGCTTTGAGGATGTCAAGAAACTGATCTACGCAGGCGCAGACTGTGTGGTCGCCGACCTGGCCGGCTGCAGCACGGATGCGGTTTCGGAGGCATGCGAACGATTCGGTGCCACAAAGGTGGGACTGATGGCGGATACCGGCGATAAGAAAGAAGTCGAGACCCTTTTGAGGGATGCTATTGAGAAAACTGGAGCCGGACAGATTTTTCTTCGAGGCGAAGCTTCAGATCCGCAGTGTGCCCGCACGGCGGACTATCTGAAAGAGAGCCTTCATCTGCCTGTCTGCCTCATAACCGACAGAAAGGATCCGGACAGTCTGGCAGCTGCAGCGGCCATGTCTATGCCGGATGCATTGATCATAGACGGAGACGGGGAAAGTGATTTTATGGAAATCAAGCAGCTGCTTTCAAAGAGGAGTATTCCCGTTAACACCCTGACCAGCGCTCTGCCTTTCGATGCATTTAAAAAGGGCAGTGACGGCCTGGTACCCTGCATCGCCCAGGATTTCAGGACCGGACAGGTCCTGATGCTGGCCTACATGTCAAAGGAATCTTACGAAAAGACCATAGAGACGGGACGGATGACCTATTACAGCAGGAGCCGTCAGGAACTGTGGACCAAGGGTGAGACTTCAGGTCATTACCAGTATGTACGGTCCATGGATATTGACTGTGACAAAGACACCATCCTGGCAAAAGTGTCCCAGATCGGGGCGGCCTGTCACACGGGCAACCGGACCTGCTTTTTCACCAGCCTCATGCAGAGAGATACATCGGCACATAATCCCCTCGAGGTGTTTGAAGATGTCTTTGCCACCATCTTAGACCGCAGGGACCATCCCAGGGAAGGATCCTATACCAACTATCTTTTTGATAAGGGAGTGGACAAGATCCTCAAGAAGGTGGGAGAGGAAGCGACGGAGATCGTGATCGCGGCAAAGAATCCGGATTCAGACGAGCTCAAATACGAGATCTGTGATTTTCTCTATCACATGATGGTCCTGATGGCCGAGAGGGATGTGACCTGGAAAGACATAACAGATGAACTTGCGCAGCGTCACTAGGTTATGCTATAATTAACTGGTTATGTATCAAACAGTTCGGTTTTTCTTAAGGAGGAATCATAATGGCTAATGTACTGGCGGCATTTGTTCAGTACCTGGTTACAGCAATTATATTTGTGGCAGTTGCCATCGCCGGAGTGATCTGCGGTAAGAAACTCCGGGAGAATAAAAACGCGAAGGACTGAATAATCTGGGTGGCGGATCATCTCCGTCACCTTTTTGCAGGAGGATATAGTTTTGAAAGAGTATGGAGTAAACGAACTTCGTAAAATGTTTCTCGATTTCTTTGAGAGCAAGGGACATCTGATCATGCCCAGCTTCTCACTGGTGCCCCATAATGATAACAGCCTGCTTCTGATCAATGCAGGTATGGCACCCTTAAAGCCTTATTTCACAGGACAGGAGATTCCGCCCAGAAAGCGGGTTGCAACCTGTCAGAAATGTATCCGTACAGGCGATATTGAAAATGTAGGAAAGACAGCCCGCCACGGTACATTCTTTGAAATGCTGGGCAATTTTTCCTTTGGTGATTACTTTAAGAAGGAAGCGATCGCCTGGTCCTGGGAATTCCTGACTGAGACAGTCGGTATGGATCCCGACCGCCTCTATCCTTCCGTATATCTGGAGGATGACGAAGCATTTGCCATCTGGAGAGACGATATCGGTATCGCACCCGAGCGTATTTTCAAGTTCGGCAAGGAAGACAACTTCTGGGAGCATGGCGCAGGACCCTGCGGCCCCTGTTCGGAAATCTATTTTGACCGCGGGGAAAAGTACGGATGCGGCAGCCCCGACTGTACCGTAGGATGCGATTGCGACCGTTATATCGAGATCTGGAACAATGTCTTTACCCAGTTTGACAATGACGGCCATAACAATTATACACTTCTGGAGAATAAAAACATCGATACAGGCATGGGCCTTGAACGTCTGGCAGTTGCTGTACAGGGTGTGGATTCCATCTTCGACGTGGATACCCTCCGCGCCCTGAGAGATAAGGTCTGCGAGATCGCAGGCAAGGAGTATAAGGCCAGCGAGCAGGATGATGTATCCATCCGTCTGATCACGGACCACATCCGGTCCGCGACCTTTATGATCTCCGACGGAATCATGCCCTCCAACGAGGGAAGGGGCTATGTGCTCCGCCGTATCATCCGCCGGGCGGCCCGCCACGGACGAATCCTTGGCATTGAGGGCGAGTATCTGGCAGAGCTGAGCAAGACCGTGATCGAAGGATCCAGAGACGGATATCCCGCACTGGAGGAAAACAGAGACTTTATCTATAATGTGATCATCCAGGAGGAGAGGAAATTCAACCAGACCATCGACCAGGGTCTCGTGATCCTTTCCGGTCTGATCGATGACATGGCAAAGAGCGGCGGCAAGGTCCTTGACGGTGCCGATGCATTTAAACTCTATGACACCTACGGATTCCCCATCGATCTGACAAGGGAGATTCTGGAGGAGCAGGGCTATACCATCGATGACGAAGGCTTCAGTGCACTGATGCAGAAGCAGAGAGAGACAGCCAGAAGCAGAAGAAAAACAAGCAATTACATGGGAGCGGACGCAACGGTTTATGATGAGATCGACGCATCCGTCACCAGTGACTTTGTCGGCTATGACCACATGGATTATGAATCCGAAATCGTCGTACTGACCAATGAATCCGAGATCACAGGCGCCCTTACTGACGGCGAGATCGGAACCATCCTGGTTAAGGAGACTCCTTTCTATGCTACCAGCGGCGGACAGAATGCGGATACAGGCCTGATCCTCGGAAAAGACAGTATATTTGAGGTAAAGGATACCATCAAGCTGCGGGGCGGCAAGATCGGCCACGTTGGCCTTGTGACCAAGGGCATGTTCAAGACGGGCGATACCGTAACACTTTCCGTGGATGCACATCAGAGAACAGCCACCATGAAGAATCACAGTGCGACCCATCTGCTTCAGAAAGCGCTGCAGGAAGTACTTGGTTCTCATGTAAGACAGTCCGGTTCCTACAATGACAAAGACAGACTCCGTTTTGACTTCTCGCATTTTGCGGCTATGACGCCCGAGGAGCTTGAGAAGGTTGAAAATATGGTCAATGAGAAGATTGCCGAAAGCCTTCCCGTACAGACCGATATCATGACGGTGGATGAAGCCAAGAAGACAGGGGCGGTTGCCCTTTTCGGAGAGAAGTACGGCGAGAAGGTCCGTGTCGTATCCATGGGCGATTTCTCCAAGGAGTTCTGCGGCGGAACCCATGTGGATAATACAGGCAGGATCCGCCTCTTTAAGATCGTTTCCGAAACAGGTGTGGCAGCCGGCGTGCGCAGGATCGAGGCCCTGACCGCCGACAATGTGCTGGCATACTACGCAGATCTGGAAAAAGACCTGATGGAAGCAGCCCATGCGGCAAAGGCAGAGCCTTCAGCCCTGGCTGAGAAGATCCACAGCCTGCAGGCACAGATCAAGACTCTTACTGCGGAAAATGACAAGCTCAAAG
>CACZQE010000343.1 GCA_902783205.1 uncultured Lachnospiraceae bacterium
CCGTCCTTTACAGTCAGCACTGCAGGGGAAGTTACTGTTGCCCTTCCGCTGCCGCCGCCCAGGGTCACATCCGCCGTGTAAGTTCCGTCAGCCAGTTTCAGGCTTTCCACTGTTGTGACAACACCGTCTTCAAATGCGTCAAAAGGCAGAGAGTCGGCACGGAACACGATGGTACGGTCATACCATTTTTCTTTGTTCTTGCTGAAAGCCGCACAGCTGATACCCTGATCCAGCGCTTCCACCGGCACGGTAAATGTATGTACGCCATCCGCATTTTCCTCGAAAGGAATAAAGTCGCTTTCAGACGCCTTGGCCGCCTCTTGGCCCGTACCCATGTAGACAAAGAGGTATCCCTGTCCGCTCATGAGCATATCCGCTGTCATTTTACCATCTTTCACGGTCAGTTTACAATCAATAATCTTAAACATTGCGGAACTGGAATCCACAACAACAGGATAAACACCGTCCTTGATCTGGTCAGCAGTGATCGGCGTCATGGAATCATCCACAACTTTTTTTATATCACTCATCTCACCCGTGGTTGCCACTTTAGAATATTTACCCTCTGTTGCCGACTCCGCCCCGCCGCCGACTGTACCGCATCCGGCAAATACAACTGCCATCAGCAGCAGGCAGACAGCAAGGGAAAAACACTTCTTCAAATGTTTCATAAAACATCCTTCTTTCTCTAAGAGTTCTGCTAAAAAAAGCAGCCCGCAGAACGCGGACTGCTTTCTGTCCTATAGTAAGTATCAGCAAATAACCTTATTCAAATTATTTAAGAGCGTCGATTGCTTTCTTACAATGCTCAACATAGATCTTCTGAATCTCGGGAACCTGTCCAAGTCCTTCAAGAACAGTTTCAACCTCATAGCCTTCAGCGCCAAACTGGGAAGCCCAGGACTCCGGATCTTCCAGATCAGCCATATCGTTGTTGGCATGATCGCCTGCTACAACCATCATATCACGTAATACGACTTTCTTGTACTCTCCGCCTGCTTTAACCTTGTCAATTACGAAGGGAAGGCTCAGTCCTTCGATGTCTTCTTCAACAACGCCGACATAGTAGTTCTTTCCGCCTGCTTTTGTAAGAGCATCCTGAATCTTTGTATAAGTCTTGTTGGAGTCAGCAGGATTAACTGTCTCGTTATCTGCCGGTGTTCCGTGTCCCATGAAGACGATTGCCGTATCATCAGCCTGGAACTCTTTTGTTACATCAACAAGAATCTGAGCAACTCTGTTATAGTCATCATCACTGGTCAGAAGCGGATCACCGATGGAAATCTTGAAATCCTCGGAATAATCAGCAAGGATGTTCTTCAGTTCCTGGTTCTCAGCACCGCTCATTAAGTGTGTCGGCTGTACAACAAGTTCTTTAACTCCATTTGCTCTTGCACGGTCAAGCGCCTCTGTTACGGAGTCGATTACTTCACCGTCACGCTCTTTAACGTGATTGATGATGATGTCACTGGTAAATGCACGGCGAACGGACCATCCGTCCTTCTCATACTCTGCCTTAATAGCGTTCTCAATGCCGCCGATTGTTGCAACACGGCTGTCATTATAGCTTGTACCAAAGCTGACAACAAGGATTTCTTTTTCTCCGATATCATCCTGGTTCAGCGGATCGTCCTTGGAAGCATCGCCTGTTGCCATCGGATCCTCAGCAGTAGTTCCTTCACCTGCTGCGGGTGCCGGTGATGAACCACATCCGGCTACCAGACCGACAATCATCATAGATGCAAGCAGCATCGCTAAAAGTTTCTTCATTTCTTAGTACCTCCTCATAAAAACCTGGATCATACAATCTGTTTGTACAAATCCGATATAGTGCTAGGAATATTATAGCACCATGAATTTTACATCGCAACTTTTTTGTCTAATTAGCATGAAAAAAACTTTTGTTTTTTGTCATTTATTTACCCTTATAGGGATAATAATATCAATATTTTCCACTCTTTTGACCGTCTTTTATTGGGTGTAATAATTTGTCATAGAAAGACCCTTCCGAATCTTTTGACGCCATCCCACATCATCCTGCAGACATACTATTAATCCTATAAAAGGTATTGTTTTATTCTATAAAAGCAATAATATTACTGTAAAATGGATAATAACAGACAAGCTAGTGCAGAAATCCGTAAACAGCAAAGATTCGTATTGGAGGAGGTAAATCATGCTACGGTTTTATATACTGGACACCGGTTATCTGAAAACAGATAAAAACAACGTTGTGGCTAATTCCACCATTGCTACCAGAAGCAATCCTGATGTAAAGCATACATTTTACAATCTGCCTGTCATGTGTATCCTGATCCGCCATGATAACGGCTGGATCCTCTATGACACCGGCAGCAATATGAACGCGATGAACGGACACTGGGCACCTGATATAGCGGATGCCTATGACCTGCATCAAACAGTCGAACAGAATCTGGAGGTTCAGCTGGCAAGAGTCGGCCTTCGCCCCACCGATATTGATACTGTGGTACTGTCCCACATGCATTTTGACCACACAGGAAATGTACACCTGTTCAAACATGCGGATATCTATGCGCCAAAGGCAGACTTCGAGTATGCCCAGACCATGGTCCGGGTAACAAATGATTACACCCAGTGGGTGGGATATTGTAAAAACGACCTGGACGTAGTCGTGGACCATTACCGCCTGGTAGAAGAAGACTTTGAACTGGTACCGGGAGTCGAAGTGATCAACCTTCCGGGACATACGCCCGGTCTGCTGGGACTGGTCATCCACCTGGAAAAGGAAGGAACCTTCGTCTTCCCGATGGATGCGGTCTATACCATGGAAATCTACGGACCGCCCGGAAAAGCATCCGGACTGCTGGGTCAAAGACCTGAATACTTCAAATCCATTGAAAGAGTCCGCTATCTGACCAATAAATACAAGGCCACCATGATTCCGGCTCATGACTGGGATCTTTTCCAGACGCTTAAGAAGGCGCCGAATTACTACGAGTAAAAAGCTGATCTAAAATACAAGAGGGAACTGTCTTTTCGGGCAGTTCCCTTTTTCTTTGTTTTTTTATTTTTTTACAATAAGCTTCAGGATCTCCCGATAGGCCGCATAGAGCACGCCGGCCACCGGCCAGACGATCCAGGTAAAATCCCATCTCTGAGTGATAAAACTCCATCCCAGATAAACAGCAGTAGCGATAGCCCAATAGATACCGTCATATTTTCCGATTTTCTTGTTCAGCCTGGTATAATCTCCTTCTTCCAGGAGTTTATCCATGCCTCCATGTCTTATGCAGGTAAGAACGATCATTTTCACACCCAAGGCAACCATCAGCAGCAGAAGGCCCGTTCCCACAGCCTCCAGGATACCGCTGTCCGGCCGGTTACGGACTGCCATGATCAGAAACATGGGAATCGCCGACATGACACAGAGCATGATCCCAAGAATCAGAAGACGATTGTGAGTTTCGGAATAGGTTGATTTACGTTCTTTAACCATCCCGTTCACTCCATATTCGGTATCAATATTGTCCGTCTCCAGATATTCATAAGGCTTTCCTCTGAGTCCGCAGCTGATAAACATAGCTACTGCCACGGCCACCATAGCAAGCAGGACGGTCACGCCGATCAGCCCTGCCGTGTACTCATTGAGAGGAATCTGTCCCGCATCCGCAAGAGCTTCCAGGACGATCACAAGCAAGGGAGAAAGGATGCAGATCATAACTCCCGTTGAGATCATCGCTGCAGCATGTTCATTCCACTCAAGAAAGCGGTTGGCCTCTTCCATGGAAACCTTCCTGCCCGGGTCTTCCACAGAATCATTTTCTGCAGGCTGAACCTCCGGCAATGCCTTCTCTTCAATTTCATCCTTAAGAAGATAATCTGTACTGACACCAAACACTTCGGCCAGCTGGAGAATCCTCTTCATGTCGGGCATGGACTGGGCCCCCTCCCATTTGGATACTGACTGTCTGGATACTCCGAGTTTTTCTGCCAGCTCCTCCTGGGACCATCCGTTTTTCTTTCTGTTTTCAATAATCTTGTCTGCTAATATCATTGTACTGCCTCCTTCCGGTAACTTGATACCGAAATCTTATCTTTTCAGGGGATTGCGTACAAGAAACCAGGCTTTTCAATCTGTCAACCATCGGTTGCAAAAGGGTAATTTGCCGCCTGAATACCTGTATTATAGAAAAAAGAGGGCCCGAAAGCCCTCTTGATCAATCGTCAATTTACATTTCAGCTGGGATTGATACCTTCCAGGATCGGCATGATTGTTTCTCTGATTTCATTCTTAAGGTTGAATGTTACGAACCCAGAATCTTTTAATGTTATGGTCATACGATCTGTAAAAGTCTTTTTCTCAATCTGGTAAGACTGAATATCAGCAGCGGTAAATCTCATGGCTTCTTTGCCGTGAGCAAGAGCTGCGCCAATCGCCCCAAAGAGAAGGCGGGTTGCGATACTCTTTTTAAAGATGAGGATCTCTTCGCCGTTTATTTCAATTGCACCGTCACCCCTGCCGATCGTGGAGTTAAATATTGTAATATTAGATCTCATGCTGCCCTCCTTAGTACATGCTTTATGAATCTATCATAACCTCAGACAGTATATGCTGTCAATCATCTCCCTGCCTTTGGCTTACAGTGTTAAATCCGAAGAGACGACTGTGCTTTTTCTGTGACAATTATATGTGTATAATACAGACAGTAAAACAAAATACTTTTGAGAGATTAATAATTAAAAAGGAGGTAATTATCATGAAAATGAAAAAGGCATTAATAGCAGGAATAGCCCTGACAGCCGCAGTTATGCTGGCAGCATGCGGCGCGTCTAACGGAGTATCAAAAGAAGCAACTACGGGAGCAGGCTCTGAAGCAGCTACATCAGCTGTCTCCGGAAAAACCGGCGAGGCAGCGGCTGAGGACTGGTACAAAACCGTACTTGAAGATGAAGCCGTCCAAAAAGAGTATTCATTTTACCGGCTTCAGGATATTGACCTGGACGGTGTTGATGAACTGTTCTTATCAACGACCGCGGAACATTTTATAGGCGCTGAAGACAGAGCCTGCCTTATGGCTAACGTAAACGGAGAGGCAAAGGTATTGCAGGAGATTGGAGGAAATGCCGGAGAATACTGGATCTACAATCAGTCTGACGCCACTTTGAGCTATTTCTACAGATCTTCAGGTGAAGAACACATTGTTCTTTATCAGCTGAAGGACGGAAAACTGAAGGAAATCCGTTCTGCAGATTCTTACGACCCTCACCATTATACAGAAGCAGACAACAAGGAAACTGTTTATCTGCTTGATAAAGATGAAGTATCTGAAAAAGAGTTTCAGGGCTACTGGGAACAGTATGGCAACGAAGCCGGAGCACTTACCTTTGACCCGATCGCAGACATCTCCATCGATTACGGAAAATCGGATATATACAGTCAGGAAGATATGGATGCAGCCATCAAACTGATCAAAGAAGAATTCGCGGGATGGAAAGGCTGTGAGCTTCACAACATCAGATATACATCAGATGACTGTAACAGTGAAGAGAATATAAAATGGGCCAACAGCCTTGCAGA
>CACZQE010000344.1 GCA_902783205.1 uncultured Lachnospiraceae bacterium
GAAGAGGCCTCTCTTGACACGGTTCTCGATCACCACGCCGGTGACAGTTTCAAAATCATCGTTATTTCTTTCGGTCAGGCACCGGTAGAGTCTGGCACCCTCGTTGAGCGGAAGCTCGTAATCCTTCACGCTCAAAATATATGTCACCTCACCACAGTTCTGGCATACCAGGGCATGCTCTCCCTTCTTCTCAAATGTGGAAGAGAAAGCCGTCCTGCCGCAACCGCAGTGGATGATATCCAGCTTAAGCTGAATCAGCATATGAACCCAGTGCTTCTCTATGATCCTGGCATTGGGCTCACGGATCCCGTAAGTGAAAGACAGGGTAAATGCTTCTTTAATAAAATCCGGATAAATGTTCCAGAGGGCAATGACATTGTTATGCACGCCGGCTACAGGCCGGTTGCTGTCATTGTTGGGATCATATACGAAGACCGGATCCTTACCGTAGTGGATCAGGTCATTTTCCTCTGTCATCACAACACACTGCAGTACCTTCCTGCCCTCTAAGGGATCGCCCCTGAAGAACATTTTAAAAAGTACCACAGCCAGAGAATAGCGGTCTGTCAGCACGCCGGGCTTTGCCACGCCCCGGACCAATTCCGGAGCCATAAAGCCGGGCATACCTCCGATGCCGAAGTTCTCCCCGTCCGGCGCCACATTGTCGCAGTCGCAGACCAGGATGTCGCCGGTTCTGGTATTCACAAAGAAACCGCCGTCGTTCAGGTCCTGGTAACTCTTGCCCGACATATGCAGGGCACGGAAGGCCATGACAATACGGATGGCCGCCGTAATCATGACATCCAGGGACGCGAAGCGCACCTTGACCTGGCGGGCAGGCTGCCCTTTGGCTCTTGGTTTCTCGTAACGGTAACCGTTGTATATGTCTGTAAAAGACTCATAATCAGAAGGCGCCACCTGCATCAGATAGCCAAAAGCGCCGTTCTTCTTTGTTTTTGTCAGATAAAGGGGCCATATAAACTGATCGCTGCCTTCCGGCGGTCCGTCGTCAATATTTCTTTTCAAGTTCTTCCGAAAGGCTTCCGGATTACGCATTCTGCTGACAAAATACCATTTGAGGGCAAAGGATCTTCCCCGGTAGCGGACAAGATAGACAATACCCTGTCCTCCCCGGCCCAGTTCCTTTTCCACAACAGCCTCTCCGCCTGCTTCAAGTGGAACGCGCTCACCGATCTTTAACTCTCTCATGCTTCTACCATCCTTCGTCAAAATCAACAGAATCCAGATCTACTGCTTCCCCGAGAATATCCTTCTTTCCTGACCGGATCTCCTCCGCCAGCACCTGCTGCTTGGCGCGGGCAAGGCTCTGTGCCTGTCCCGCCCCCGCTCCGGTATCCACCAGAGCCAGACTGCGGCTTCCGATCTGGGATGATGTGACAGCCAGAAGCTTGATCAGGTCTCTGAGCTGGTCCGCATTCTTTGCCTGCACCGCCAGCTCGTCGTTCTCCGTGAACTCCCGCAGCACATCCATATCCACCTCGGATCCGATACCCAGGGCGATCTTTAAGCCATACTGGAACCAGCGGTTCTGCCGCAGGGTCTCAAGGCCTTTTTTCCAGTCATCATTGGGTGACCCGTCAGACAGGAGAAAGATTACAGGAGCAAAAGAAAGGGAAGGCGCATTCAGGAAGGAAGACCTTGAAAGCTTTCTGGACAGTTCCAGAAAAGCATCGCCCATAAATGTCAGTCCGTCCGCTTCCAGGCGGTCCCAGTACTGATACTGTTCGATCCTTACCGGTGTCTTTGTGATCCATTCCACATTGGTGGAAAACTTCATCACGGCAATCTTCACCTGTGTGGTCGCTTCCCCCACACCGATCAGGGAAGGAAGCAGCTCCTCCATGGTGCTGTTCAGGGCGCCGATCTTGGTTCCTTTCATACTTCCCGATACATCGATCAGGAAGAAGATGGTCATACTCTTTTTGGCCGGCTCCATCACGTCAAGGAAATCTTCCTCCGCAGCGGCGGATGCAAAAGCTCCGCCTGAAATTCCGCTGTCCGATGCCGGCTGCCAGAAGCTGTTCTCAGCACTTTCCGGATCATTGCCCGGTCCGGAATCCTCTATGTCATCCAGGATGATACTGGTCTTTATTCTCTCATTATTGGACGGAAACTCATCATCCGCAACCTGATTCAGGTCCAACCATTTAGGCATATTTTCCCCTCCTGATTTCTGTTTGCCGGCAGGCTGCCCGCCGGTTTTCTCTGTCATAAAGTTCGTAAAGACGATGTACCAGGGAGTCCGGCACATCGTCTTCGTTTCATTCCGTAATAATATCTGGCAGTTTCGGACAGGCCTCCTATTTCACCTGATAGATGTTACAGGACATGTCTGTCAGCTTATCCGATACAAACATAATCTGGATACTGCCTCCACTTGAGACTCTTATTCCTTCCGGCTCGCGGAATGTCAGTCCGGCCGCGCCGCGAATCACACGTGAAGTCTTCCGGCCGTTCTTGTAATTACAGGTCCGGATAACCGTGGGCTGGAACTTTCTCCGCTTGTCATAACCGCTCAGGAAAAGCTTGGTAGGACTTCCTTCAATCGTGTAGATCGTATCTCTGTAAAGGTCAAACCCCTGAAAATCTCCTGCTGTCTTTGAAACAGCCCGCTGTTTAAGAAGCTTTCTGGTGTTGATCTTCTTTCCCGACGTAAGGTTATAAATCTGGAAATACTGTTTGCTTCTGTATGTATAACGTACAGCAAGCTTTTTATTATCCTCGCTGACCGCAGGGTATACATTTGTCACATACTTTCCTTTTTTCCCTTTGGGGATACGGTAGCGTATGGATGAATGGTGGCGGAGCACCGCATTCTTTCTGTATGTAAAGCAGGAAATACTCCTGGACACATCCGAATTACTCCTGGCATCACTTCCGGTCCACAGATAAGTGGTTCCGCCGACACAGGCGCAGTCAAGGCTGCTTCCGTGACCGAAGTAGAGAAGATCCATATGATCTCTGGAGTATTTTCCGAATCCGGTGTATTTCACTCTTGTGATCCTCAGATGTCCTTTATAGGGGTTGGTCATCTGAATGAAATAATAATACTTGCTGTCCTTTGTATAAGACTGGATCCATCTTTTCGAATCCAGCTTCACGCCGCCGGAGATCAAAGTCAGGTCGCTGGTAAGCGGTTCCTCCTTTATGGTCTCCGCCCTGACGCTTATACGACCGGCTCCCGCAAACAGAAAAGCCAGGGCCAGCATAGCCGACAGGCAGACGATCATATGAAATCTACACATACTTTTATTATTCATCCTCTTCCCCTCCTGAAAATCTGTTATCCGTCATAATTCCAAATCCCCGGCCGGAATAGGACCACCATCGTCGTCCTGTCATGTACAATTAGGCTTCTGTGTGATATAGTATATCATAAATCAGGTCACATTGTAATATAATTGTAATTTTTTTGATATAATTTTTTGCAGTAATCATACACTTTTCAGGAGGAAATCATGAAATTTCATCGAGTTCTGCTTTTTACCCGGATTCAGATGGAAATCACGCCTGTCGGGGAGGACCTTCATGTCCTTCTCACCAGTGAGCAGACACCGGGGCTCATGTGTACCGCGTTTTCCAGATTCATCGAAGGAAGTGACCCTGCCGAGTGCGAGACGACAATCATGACGGCGGAAGAAGACCCTGTTCCCTACCTCTGCATTTACACGGCTGAAAACCTCTGCCGGATATCGGGGAAGGATGTACTCTGCACCGGAGGAATCTGTGTGCCTGATCTTGACGATCATCGTATGTCCAAGCTTCTGGAAAACGTGGATGAGATGATCCACGACTGGCAGACTTTTCTGACGGACTGAGTCCGGCTTTTAAGATTCTCTGTCACGAAAAAGACAAAAGGGGGCGCATTACATTCAAATTGTTGAATGTAATGCGCCCCCTTTAGGTTTAAACATATTATTCATTTTCGAGATAAGTAAGATATCCGGCTCTCGTGTCCATATATCTGGACTGGCTGATCGGAAGCTGCATGCCGTTCTGCAGTATGATCTCATACTTCTCAAGCTGCGAAATATGCATCAGATTCACGGCATAACTTTTATGACACTGCAGGAAAAAGCTTCCATGCTCATATTTCAGGAAGTCTGAAATCTTCAGGTTGATCGTCTTGATCAAACCGTCATGCCCATAGATATTAAGCTTCCTTTTATCACTTTCCACATAGTAAATCTTAGTGTAAGGAATCGTGAAAATCCCCTGTTTATTAATAACAGTAAAATTCTTTTCTTTGGACTGATTTAACTCTTTTAATGCCAGTTCCAGTGAGTCTTCGACCCGGTTGGAATCAATTTCTTTTGACAGAATATAGATGGGTCTGGCACGGAATGTTTCATATATGGCCGGATTCAGTTCTGCCAGGAAAATCAGTTTCATGTTCTCCTGCAGATCTCTGAGTCTGGCAGTATAGTCAATCAGTTCAACAGGATTCTTGCCAAGCGAAACAAACAGGATCTTATAAATCCCGCCTTCCACGATTGCCGCTTTAAGATCCTCCTCCTTATTCCAAAGACTAACCTGGTAGTGAGGATACTTACTATTGATAATGTCTTTTAGCTGATTAGCTACTTTCTCATCACTTTCTAAAATACCAATATTCATACCGCTCTCCTGACCATCATGTTACTGACGAATGGTGTACATCAACTGATAAATGAGCAAACGTACAGATTTTAGTAAATTATACCATATCAATTTTTCTTTTTTTTTTTAATTATTGCAGTTTGAACTTTAATTTTGACATCTCTCAACTATATTTTCGCTATAAAGCGACGATTCCGCCATTTTAAAAGGTCCGTCATGCCTTATTTCCCAACGGCTGCGGTAAAAGCGGCTTTCAATGCCCCTTTCCGGCCTGTATCAGATTCATTTTCTTAGATATATGAGGATAATACAAAAAATGCAGAGCCACAATCCTGCCTGATTGTCTGCTCTGCATCTTCCTGCTTTTCTATCCTTTTTTGTTGGATTTCCTCCAGATTTTTCTTGCTTCCGCTTCCCGGATAAGCTCGTCACGGAAATCAGGGTGGGCGATGGATATGATTCCCTCGGCCCTTTCCCATGTAGAACGCCCCTCCAGATTGATCACACCGTATTCCGTGGCCATAAAATAGACCTGGCTTCTGGGTGATGTAATGATATCCCCGTTAAACTGTGGCAGGACCCTGGAATGTCTCTCTCCCTGCTTATCATAATAGGTGGACCGCATACAGAGGAAGGCCTTGCCGCCCTTGGATGCGGAAGCCCCGATCAGGAAATCAAGCTGGCCGCCTGTTCCGCTCAGCTGTCTTGACCCGAAGCTCTCCGAGGATACCTGCCCGTAAAGATCCACGGCAACACAGCCGTTGATTGAAACCATGTTGTCAATCTGGGCAATGACATAGGGACGGTTTACATACTCCAGGGGATATGCCGCAACTCCCCGGTTATCATTCAGCCAGTCATAGAGTTGTGACGAACCGATGGCAACACCGAAAACCCCTTTGCCCCGGTCGATGGTCTTCTTTTTATTGGTCAGTTTTCCTGCTCTGTACATACTGAGGTAGGCATCAGAGCACAGCTCTGTATGCATTCCCAGGTCTTTAAGATCTGACGAAGCGATCAGCTCACCGATGGCATTGGGAATCCGCCCGATTCCCAGCTGCAGTGTGGAGCCGTCTATGATCTTTTCAATGACATGGGCCGCAATCTGCCGGTCAACATCCGAAGGCTCAGCTACAGCAGCCTGCGGAAACGGCTCATGCTCTCCCTCCACAATGTAGTCCACTTCGGAAATGTGTATGCACTCTCCGTATCCTCCGTTAATCCTGGGGAGATGTTCGTTCACTTCCAGAATGACAATATCAGCCGTTTCCACTATGGGTCCGGCCACGCCTGTATTAAGGGAGTATCCGAAATATCCGTGCCTGTCCATGGGCGTTACTGCGACCATGGCTACATTCACTTTCAGAAAATACTCATAATATGCCGCATTATTGTGGAATACCATGGGGATATAATAGCAAAGTCCCCTGTCGCACAAATTCCTCTCGTAAGCGGAACAGTGCCAGCTGTGATACACAAAATGCTCCTGAGAGGGATCACACTCCACAATCTGCAGAGGTCCCTCCATCAGATTGCCCCGGATCTTTACATCAAAAAGCTCATCCCTCCTCCGGGCCAGAGCCCGGTCAAGCAGTACAGGTTTTCCTGCGGCACTTGTATAATCCACCCAGTCTCCGCTTCTGATCACCGAAACCGCCTCATCCGGCGTCCGGAGCTTCTCCCGGTATTCCTTCTTAAAATCCATGCCCGCACTCCTTTTCCATATATAGAAAAAGCTCTGTCCGGCAAGCCGGACAAAGCTTTTCATTCATATCTTTTTATTTAGTATAATTATTTATCCAGACCGCGTTTCTTTGCTTCCAGCATAGTCTGAACAACAGCTCTTACGATTGCCTCAACATCATCAGCATCTACTTCCTCTTCTTCCGGAATGCTCAGTGCTGCTGTTACGATAGACATCTTATAAACCTCATCTGCGTTACATCCGCGGCTCAGGTCATTGATCGGAGCATTCAGTCCCTGAAGAACAGGACCTACTGCCTCAAATCCGCCAAGTCTTGCAGCGATCTTATAACCGATGTTGGCAGCGTTGATATCCGGGAAGATAAAGGTATTAGCCTGTCCTGCTACCGGTGAGCCCGGGCACTTGATGCTTGCAACTTCCGGTGCCACAGAAGCATCGAACTGAATCTCGCCTTCAACAAGCAGGTCGGGAGCTGCTTCCTTGATCTTCTTTGTCGCATTGGCAACCTTTGTTACGGACGGGCCCTTGCCGGATCCCAGTGTGGAGTAGGAAAGCATTGCGATCTTGGGATCGATGCCGAATACCTTAGCGGTTCTTGCGGACTCGATTGCGATCTCAACCAGATCATCTTCTGAAGGATCAATGTTGATCGCACAGTCACCCATAGCCAGTTTCTCATCGCCGCGTACCATAATGAAGCAGGAGCTTACAATGTTGTTGCCGGGCTTTGTCTTGATCAGCTGGAGTGCCGGACGAACCGTATCAGCGGTAGAATATGTAGCGCCTCCCAGAAGACAGTCAGCCTTGCCCATCTTAACAAGCATGGTTCCGAAATAATTTGTATGTGAAAGGGCTGCTCTTACCTTGTCCTCAGGCATTTTGCCCTTACGGAGCTTAACCATCTCGTCAACCATGGCATCCATCTCGGGATAGGTTGCCGGGTCGAGCATCTGACAGCCGTCAATATTAAATCCGCCTTCTTTGGCAGCTGCTTTGATCTCATCTTCAACACCGAGAAGAATAACTCCCAGAATTCCCTCAGCTGTCAGCTTGGTAGCAGCATCCAGAATTCTTGCGTCTGTACCTTCGGTAAATACGATTGTACGGGGGTTCTTTTTCAGGCTTTCTATCATTTTTGTTAACATTGTAGATACCTCCCAAATGTTTTATATTATTTAATGCAATAATAAGTCAAAATAACCTAACTCTATTTTAGACCAAATTCTTCTTGTTTTCAATAAAACATTACGATAAATTTTTGCCTGACATATGTCCGGGAATCGAAAAACGACATAAA
>CACZQE010000345.1 GCA_902783205.1 uncultured Lachnospiraceae bacterium
CATCACCTGGTCAGAGGTCTGGTTCTTGCCGATGGAACATTTCATATCCGCATAGGCTTCCATGGTTCCGTGCCGGTCCAGATGATCCGGTGTCACATTAAGCACTGCGCTGACCTGAGGCCGGAAATCTATGGCCGTCTCCAGCTGAAAGCTGCTGATTTCCGCAGCGATCACACTGTCTTCTGTAGTTTCCAGGGCAACTCCGGTAAAAGGAATACCGATATTGCCCACAACAAAAACAGAATCATAATAAGCTTTCAGTATACTGCCGACCAGGGCTGTCGTCGTGGTCTTTCCGTTGGTGCCGGTAATGGCCGCGATCCTTCCCTTTGCAAAATGTGCCGCCAGCTCGATCTCGCCCCAGACAGGCTTATTTCTGTCCGCGAAGCTCCTGGGCATGGCCGCCGTCTGAAGGATGCCGGGACTGATCACCAGCATATCATAGGCGTCCGCATATGTATCCTCATAAGTTCCTTTTAAAAATGTGACTTCCATTCCCTCGGGGAGTTTGGCCCTGACGGCGTCCTCATCAAGATTGGGGTTGCCGTCATATATATCGGCACTGATTCCCGCCTTTCCAAGAAGGCAGGCAGCGCCCTGTCCGCTGATGCCGGCTCCGGCGATCAGTATTTTTTTATCCTTGAGATCCATCCTGTTAACACCTCCGGTCGTCATTGGTCAGTCAGCCTTCCACAGGTCTTTCCCCTATTACAGGGCCAGCATTGCGATCACGCAGAGGATTGCTGTCACGACCGTAAAGATGGAAACAACTTTTGTCTCAGGCCATCCTGAAAGTTCAAAATGATGATGAATAGGTGCCATCTTAAAGACACGCTTTCTTGTACGTTTGAAATATGCCACCTGGATAATCACGGACATGACCTCCAGAAGGTAGATAAATGCGAATATGGGGATAAAGAGAGGCATGCGCAGCAGATAGGCTGACGATGCCACAAATCCGCCGATCGCAAGAGAACCTGTATCTCCCATAAAAATCTTTGCCGGGTAGGTATTAAACCAGAGGAATCCCAGCAGACCTCCCAGCATGGCTCCGGTCACGGGATGGATGCCTGCTCCGAAAGTCACGGAAACGGCTGTCAGGAAAACGGCAATAACAGCCGTCACGCTGGATGCAAGGCCGTCCAGGCCGTCTGTAAAGTTGGACCCGTTTACCGTGCCCACCAGGACAAATACCAGAAGGGGCACATAAAGAATCCCCAGGTCGATAGTGCTGCCGCCTCCGAAGGGGATGAGCACCTCTGTCCCATATCCCGAAAAACGTACCATATAGATACCGAAAGCAACCGCCACCAGAACCTGTCCCAGAATCTTCTGTAAAGGTGTCAGGCCAAGGTTCCGTTTCATGACTACTTTGGTAAAGTCATCTATAAAGCCGATGGCCGAAAAGCCGAGAGTCACCAGGATAATTGCTATGATCCTGTGACTTGACGGAATAAACCAGGCACAGCCCACCAGCATTCCCAGGAGGAAGAGCAGGCCGCCCATGGTGGGAGTTCCCGACTTTTTCTGATGGGACTGGGGTCCCTCTTCTCTTATATACTGTCCGAATTTCAGCCTGTGCAGGTAGCGGATAGTCATCGGTCCCAGAAGGACAGTCGCAAAAAAAGCAATCAGTATGGGAATTGCGATTGTATGATCCATGCTTATCTCCTCCATTTATTCGTTGGTCTCTTCCTGATCGTCGCCGGCTTCTTCCCCGTTATCATCAGTCTCTTCCTGATCGTCATCGGCACTGTCGGAATTATCTTCATAAATCTCATCGTAGGGATCTGTGTTTTCTTCCGCATCCGGATCTTTGGGTTTGACTTTCTGGTCCGGCTCTATACCCAGAATCTTGACGATCTCTTTCATGCACTGCTTCTCAAGATTAACTGCAAGCCCGGCATTATCCTGGTCTTCCACATTGGGTTCATCAATGGTTACATAGATCAGCAGCTCCGGTGCGTCCACGGGTGTAAAGCCCACAAATGAAATATAGTAGTCTTCCTTATTTCTCGGAATCTTTTCCGCCGTACCTGTTTTTCCGCCTATACTGTAGCCGTCGATCTTTGCCCTTGTTCCGGTACCGTCTATTACAGTCTCCTTCATATAGGACCTGAGGATCCTGGAAGTATTCTCGGAGACGGTCTTTCTCATCAGGTTGGTCTGGTAGGACCTTATCACGTCACCGTCCTGGTTGACGATCTGTTTCATCACATGCGGCTGATAATAGTTGCCGCCGTTGACCAGGGAGCAGAAGGCTGCCGCCATCTCGATCATGGTACAGTTAAAGTTCTGTCCGAAAGAGTTCGTGGCTATGGTTACACTGTTGTTATAGTTTTCCGCATTGTAGACAAGTGCTCCTGTCTCCGCCTCACCCGGAAGGTCAATACCGGTTTTTCTTCCGAAACCGAACACATTCTGATATTTGTAAAATGTCTCCGGTCCCTCCTTAAAGGCTATGTTCATCATGGCTACGTTACATGACTTTGCAACAGCCTGCTTCAGGGTGATGTCCCCATGCACGTGAGAACAGCCGATATTCCGCTTGCCTACGGGAAGTGAACCGGTGCAGTAGTAGGTCTCATTACCGTTCAGGACACCGCTTTCCAGGCCTGTCGCCACCGTAAAAGGCTTATAGGTGGAACCGGGCTCGTAAGTGTCACTGATCACCGCATTTCTCCAGAGTTCGTAGAAGCCGTCATAAATGGTCTTCTCTTCCTCTTTGTTTTCATCCTTCTTTTTCTTTTTATCTTTATAGCCTGCTTCTTCTTCAGCCTGCTTCTTCTTGGTATATGTTTTCATCCGGGCGATCTCGTCCTTACTGAAAATCTGTCCCAGAGCATCCTCATTGGAAGGTTCATTCAGGTTATAGGGATAGGAGGATGCCATGGCAAGGATCTCTCCGTTCCGGGGATCCATGACCAGGATACTGGTCCTGTTGCTGCCGACCTTCTCATCATATTGCCTGAGTTTTTCTTCAATGACCTGCTGAATCTGGATATTGATGGTACTGACCACCGAATTGCCGTTGATCGGCTCTATCACATTTTTCTCAAGATTGAGTTCCTGGTCGAAATAGTAGTAGTTTCTTCCGTTGATCCCGTTAAGTTCACTGTTGTACTGCTGCTCCAGTCCCCAGTTGCCGACGTTGCCTGACGAGGTAAATCCCAGCAGCCTGCAGGCCATGGTGTCGTAGGGATAATAGCGGCTGTAGCTTTCCTCAAAGGATACGCCCCTCACCGTATTGGCCTTCCTGATCTCAGCAGCTTCCTTCTCACTGGCGCCGCCGGTGGACTTTCCGGCCTTATCCATAAGGTTCATAAATGCTTCCACCTGATCAAATGTCAGGTCCTTCTTGTATACCTCATAGTATGAATCGGGATGCTCATCGATCACCTGGGCCATCTTCTCCCTGCTGAAACCGAAATACTCGACCAGGGTATCAAGGGTCGTATCCCGGTACTTTCCGTCATTCTCCAGGATATTCTTAGGCTCCAGGATCAGGGAGTAGATCTTCTGGTTGGTGGCAAGGGTGTTGCCGTCCCTGTCGTATATATTTCCCCTCTCATAGGGTATGATCTTACTCTCGCTTCTCTGGCTGCTCAGTACCATTTTCTCATACTGGGAACCATTGGTGAGATTGATATATATTAAACGGACCACTAAAACGAAAAAGAGGCACATGATACCTAAAAATACGATACCTAACTTGCCTCTCATATCGTTGGTGAGCCGTCTGAAGGTCTTCTTCTTTTTCCTTAACAAACTGACACCCTCTTTATTTAAGCGCACTCACGCTTTCATATTGTCTGACATAATCTCCTGAGCTTGCGCTGTAATTGATCGTGCTCGATGAATCCGGGTACTTCATGTGGAGCTTTTCTTTAGCGTAAGTCTCGATCTCCTTAAGATTGATGGACTTGTCAATCTCGGAACGGATTGCATCCTGCTTGCTCAGCAGGGCAACTTTCTCAGCTTTCAGATCGTAGATTTCTCTGTTCATCCGGTTGATCCTGGCTGTCTTGGAAACATACAGGATACAGGCAACGGAACATATGACGATGGCCAGGCTTACGACAGCCATGTACTTCCAGTCAAATTCCAGAAATCTGGTCCGGTTCCTCCGGACATTTTCCAGGGACTCTGTCGTCTCCTCCACAGGTTCCGTCCGTCGGCGCTGCGGCTGCCGGGCCGGTCTCGCTTCACGAACAGGTCTCGGCTCGCGAACCGGCTGCGGCTCGCGGACAGGTTCCGCTTCAAGTTTCCTCACACTGCTTCCGTAAATGTACTCATATCTTTGTTTCGTGCTCTGAAAAGCCATCTGTAACTCCTTTATATCCCCGTTTAGTAACATCTTATCTGATGATTCTTTCAAACACTCTTAGTTTCGCGCTCTTCGACCGGCTGTTGGATTCCAGTTCCTCATCGCCGGGCAGGATCGGCTTCCTCGTGACCACCCTTCCCATGGAAACTCTTCCACAGGTACATACCGGAAACTCCGGCGGACAGATACATGGATCTTCACATTTGCGGAAGATCTTCTTTACAATCCTGTCCTCAAGTGAATGGAAAGTGATCACGGCAAGTCTGCCGCCGTCATTTAGCAGACCGACCATTTCTTCCAGGGTGTCCTGCAGGACATCCAGTTCATGGTTGACTTCAATGCGGATAGCCTGAAAGGTCCGCTTGGCCGGATGGCCGCCTTTAGCTCTCACCCGGGCGGGTATGGCTGCTTTGATGATCTCCACCAGCTCCCCGGTGGTTTCCAGGGGTGCTGACTGTCTGGCCTTTACGATGTGCTTTGCAATGTTCCTGGCAAAGCGGTCTTCACCGTACTGGTGGATCAGTCTCGACAGATCCTGTTCCGAATAGGTGTTGACAACATCTGCTGCCGTCAGCTTCTGGCGCCGGTCCATCCGCATGTCAAGAGGCGCGTCTTCCCGGTAAGTGAACCCCCTCTCAGCCTGATCGAGCTGATAGGAGGAAACTCCCAGGTCAAGCAGTATTCCGTCAACGGCCGGAACAGACAGTTCCTTCAGCACAGATGCCATCCCGGAATAATTACTCCTGACGATCGTAACCTTGTCACCGTAGCAGGCCAGCCGCTCCGTGGCTGCCCTTATCGCATCTTCATCCTGGTCGATCCCGATCAAACGGCCCTTTTCCGAAAGGCACCCTGCGATCAGACCGGAATGTCCGCCTCCGCCGAGGGTTCCATCTACATAAATGCCGTCAGGACGGATATTCAGTTCTCGGATCACTTCCTCCGGCATTACCGGGCTGTGCTGGAACTCCATCGTATCCTCCGGCTAAAAATCAAGGGCTCCTGCAATCTCTTCAATAGAGACATCGTCATCATTCTGGTAAGCTTCATATTTCTCGGTGGACCAGAGCTCTACCCGGTCTGTCACACCAAGGACTGTCACATCCTTATCGATATCAGCGAAGCTTCGCAGGACAGGCGGGATGAGGAAACGTCCCTGCTTGTCCGATTCGCACTCCACCGAACTTCCGATGAAATGTCTGACCAGACGTCTGGCATCCTTATTGGAAGTGGACAATCTGTGCAGACTCTGTGAAAAAGCTTCCCAGGATTGCGGCGTGTAGATGAAGAGACAGCCGTCCAGTCCTTTGGTGAGGACAAACTTGGGTCCCAGTTCTTCACGGATACGTACCGGAAGAATCAGTCGGCCTTTGGCGTCCAGACCGTGCTGATATTCACCCTGAAACATGTCCTCACCTCCTTCTGAACGGCATTAACTCTCCTTCAACTGCATGTTTGTGCTTCTCGAACCACTAAACGACTCTTTTATGTCATTAAATGGCACTAATCGACACAATTCTCCCTGAAGACATTTTATATCATAATCAGAGGGAATGCAATAACCAATTTGCACTTTTTTTTACAGAATCGTAACAATTTGTGGCATAAAGTGGAGGGAGTCATAAGAAGCATTATTAAAAGACAGCATCCTCCTTATGGCACATGTTTTCATGTTTCAAAAGCTGACAATTGCTACTGTTTGTAAATCCTTATCTCGTTTTCCGGGCTGCAACGCAAACTCGCTTTGCTCAAACAAGCTGCAGCCCGCTCGACCGGATTTACAAACTGTGCAATTTATACCAGCTTTTTCAAACAGAAAACATGTGTGCCATTAGGAGGATGCTATTTTAAAGAAAACCGTTTTTATGACCTGTTATGCCTCAGCAAAACACAAAAAAACCGCTGCCCCGGTGATTGCTCACCGGCGCAGCGGCTGTGTAGTCTGATAATAGTATATTCTGTTTTATCTCATGAAGTCTTCGTATACCGGAAGTACTACATCCGGTGTGTCATACATTACGATTTCTCCGTCATGGAGCCAGATAATCTGGTCGCACAGATCCCAGAGGGTACTCATACTGTGGGATACGATGACCACGGTACGGTCTTTCTTGGAGATCAGTTCTTTCATCTTATTATAGCTCTTCTTCTTGAACTTCTGGTCACCGACACTCAGGACCTCGTCGATCAGCATGATCTCAGTCTCAAGGACAGCCGTGATGGAGAAGGCCAGCTTGGAATGCATACCACTGGAGTAGGTCCTTACCGGCTTGTCAATGAAGTCCTCGATTCCGGAGAACTCGATGATATCATCCATCTTTTCCAGGATATGTTCTCTGGAGAATCCCAGGAGCATACCGGAGAGGATGATGTTCTCCCGGCCGGACAAGTCATTCTTAAATCCCACACCGATGGACAGGAGGGAGATGGAATGACCGTGGAGGTCAATCTCTCCGCTGTCGGCGGAAAAGATTCCCGCGATGGCACGGAGCATGGTGGACTTGCCGCTTCCGTTCTTTCCCGTGATACCCAGGATCTGTCCTTCGGGCACCTCAAATGATACATTGTTCACCGCGCGGAATACATCCGGCTTGGGTGTATGAAGGGAAAGAAAGTTCTGCTTGATGGAACTGCGCTGCAGACTCCGATAATCGATACATACATTACGGACACTGATCGCGCTCTCTACATTTGTAAAGTCTCTGACCTCGTGGACAGAATCCGGAGATACGGGGTCATCGTTAAAAATAGCATTCTTACTAACGTCCATTTAGATCACCTTCACATAACTGTTCTCGTTCTTGTAGATTTTCCGGACACCAAATATTGAAATGATTATTCCGATGAAAAACCAGATCACAAGCCACTTTATATCGGGTGTGGTCCCGTATAGTATGACTCTTCTCATACTGCTCAGGATCAGGGCCATCGGGTTGCACCTTACCAGATAATGTGCCATCTTTGCCGGCAGTCTTGTCTCGATATTGTAGAAGATACCGGTCATGTAGAATAACATTCTGAGGGCAATATTTGTTACATTTGTAAGATCCTGCACGAAGACGCCGTAGTGCATCAGGTATGTGCAGATCCCGAAGGTCAGAACAAAGAGGACCATAAGGATCGGCAGTACCAGTATCACTCTCCATGTAATCTGTACACGGTAGTAAATAACCATTGCCACAATGATTATCATGGAAAAAAGCATCTTGTAGCCGTTGAAGATCATCCTTGCAATGATCAGGATGAACTTGGGCATATAGACTTTGGTAACGATGGACTTGTTGTTACGGAGCATCTTAACGCTCTGGGTCAGGGACCGGTTGAAAAAGTCCCAGACTGTGATACCGACAAAGATAAATGCCGGGAAATACTGCTCTTTGATTCCAAATGCATAACCGAATACAAAAGCATAGATCAACATGAAACAGAAGGGCTCCAGCACCCACCAGATCCAGTTGAGGTAGGAGTTGACAACTTCTGCTTTCAGCTCTGACTTTGCGGAATAGACCGCATAGCGATAATGTCCTGTCAGGTCTTTCCAAAACCTTTTCATATCAAACCTCCGCAAGCTGTTTCGAAATGTCCACTAAAAAACTTTAGGAATTATAGCACAATCATACTTTAAGTGCAAGCAGTTTATGATTCAGGGTCTGTTTTTGCCGCAGCTTTGCGTCTGCCGTGAATCATTCCCGCCAGTCCGCCGGCAGCGATCAG
>CACZQE010000346.1 GCA_902783205.1 uncultured Lachnospiraceae bacterium
GAATACGGAAATGTAAGACAGCTGCTCTGTATGACGGATATCCTGATCGCGGATTATTCTTCCATTGCCGTAGAGTACTCCCTTCTGGAAAGACCGATCATACTCTATGCCTACGATAAAAAATGGTATCTGAACAAGGACAGGGGCTTTTATTTTGATTATGACTCGACAGCGCCGGGACCTGTTGTGGAGACCATGGATGAGCTGATCGACTGTATCATGAACCGGAAATGGGATCTTGATAAAGTCAGGGCTTTCGCCCATCTTCACAATGATTATTTTGATGCGGAAAATGCTTCCCGCGTGGCAGAATTCTTATTTGAAACAAGGAGAAAAGCAAAGATGAAAATGATCGTCGGTCTGGGAAATCCCACCGATAAGTATAAAGGAACAAGACACAATATCGGCTTTATGGCTCTGGACAGACTTGCCGATGCTTACGGGATTACGGTAAGGGACCATAAGTTCAAGGCCCTGACAGGAAGTGGTTTTATCGGCGGACACAAAGTGCTTCTTGTGAAGCCTCTGACATTTATGAACCTGTCCGGGGAAAGCGTGCGTCAGGCGGCTGACTATTATCATATCGATCCGGAGGACATTCTGGTAATCTATGATGACATCAGTCTGGAGCCGGGACTGCTGCGAATCCGGAAAAAGGGAAGCGCCGGCGGCCACAACGGTATGAAGAGCCTGATCCGTCATCTGGGATGTGACACCTTCCCCAGGATACGCGTAGGGATAGGAGGCGAACGCCATCCGGATATGGATCTGGCGGATTATGTCCTGGGACGGATCGATGAAAAAGACAGAGAAGATATCGACCGGGCTCTGGAAAATGCGGTGGAGGCATCGGCACTCTTTGCGGAAGATGAACTTGATACGGCCATGAACCGCTACAGTGCCGGAAAAAAGAAACGGAAACAGAAAGACGAGGAGACAGCTTGAAGATTTTTACTGGGCCTCTGGATCATGACCAGACATACAAAAAAATCAAAGAAGCAGTTGCCGGAGGCATATCTCCGGTAAATATCAGCGGATGCAGCGGAGCGGCAGCTGCCCATCTGACAGATGCCCTGGGCAAAGGGGCTTCCTGCCGGCTGGTGGTTGCCGCCGGTGAGGATGCGGCGAAAGGACTCTACGAAAACCTCCAGTACTTTGACCCGGATACTGTATGGTTTCCTTCCAAGGACATCCTTTTTTACAGTGCGGATCTGAGGAGCGGTGATATAACCAGGAGGAGGATCAATATTCTCCGCCAGCTCTCAGAGGGGCAGAGGATGACTATCGTAGTTTCTGCGGATGTACTGATGGAGAGGCTGATGCCGGAAGAAAATTTCAGAAGCCGCACTCTGCTGATCGACTACCGGTCCGTGATAGATCTGGATCATCTGCGGGACATTCTCAGGGACATGGGATATGAGTTCCGGTCCCCTGTCGAGGTGCCGGGAGAGTTTGGAATCCGCGGCGGTATCGTGGATATATTTCCTCTGACCCGGGATCTGCCGGTGCGGATCGAACTCTGGGGTGATGAGGTGGACTCCATCCGGGAGTTCAATCCGGAAACACAGAGAACCGTCCGCAACCTGGACCGTATTCTTCTTCATCCCGCATCGGAGCTGGTTCTCTCAGCAGGCCAGGCGGAAAAAGGACTGGAGAAGATCCGGAAGGAATACAAGGAGACCCGGGCTGTTTTCTTAAAGGAGAAGAACCGGGAGGCAGCCAGAAGGCTGCGCCAGCAGCATGAAAAGCTGGAGGACATGTTCGGTACATTTTACAGTCCGGAGCAGATGGAAGGGCTGATCCGCTACTTCTACGACGAGACAGTTTCCCTCACGGCATACCTGCCTGAAGATACCATGGTCTTTGTTGAGGAAGCGGAAAAGGCAGTCCGGGCCGCGGAGCAGCATGAAAGCGCTTTTGCGGCCAGTATGCAGTCCAGACTGGAAGGCGGCTACATCCTGCCCGGACAGGCGGATGTTCTTTTTTCTGCCCGGGAAGCCTTTGATTTCATGAAGAAGTTCCCGATCGTAACTTTCAGCAGCATGGTTGAAAATGAAGATCTGCTGAAGCCTGCCCTGAGCCTGCCGGTCAGGGTACGTTCCGTACCGTCCTATAACAGCAGCTTTGAGCGCCTTTCTGCGGATCTTGATGACTGGAGAAAAAAAGGCTACGCGGTACTGCTCCTTTCCTCATCTTCCACCAGGGCAAGGAGGCTTGCGGATGATCTCCGGGAAAACAACATATTTACCTATTACATTTCCGATATGGACCGGGAGATCGGACAGGGTGAGATTCTGGTGGCGGCCGGCCGCCTTTCAGAGGGATTTGAATATCCGGATCTTCATCTGGTCATCCTGACTGAGAAGGATATTTTCAAGGCAAGAAGGAAAAAGGCAGTCAGAAAAGGCGACGGATACCAGAGCCGGAAAATCCGTTCCATCTCAGAGATCGCACCCGGAGATTACGTGGTCCATGACCGCTACGGACTGGGCGTGTACCGGGGAATGGAAATGATCCAGGTGGACGGTGTATCCAAGGATTACATTAATATAGAGTATCTCGATAACGGAAATCTTTTTGTCCCCGCGACCCAGCTGGCCGTGATCGGGAAATACAGCGGTCCCGGGGAAACCCCGCCCAAACTTAATCGCCTGGGCGGGACGGAATGGACCAGGACCAAGTCCAGGGTAAAAAGCCAGGTGCAGATCCAGGCCAGGGACCTGATCCGCCTCTATGCAAGGCGGCGGGAGAGAGAAGGATTTGCCTTTGGCAAAGACACGGTATGGCAGACGGAGTTTGAGGAACGCTTCCCCTATGAGGAGACGGAAGATCAGCTGACTGCCATAGCGGATACCAAACGGGACATGGAAAGTAACAGGATCATGGACCGGCTGATCTGCGGCGATGTAGGTTACGGAAAGACCGAAGTGGCCATCCGGGCCGCCTTCAAGGCAGTCATGGACAGTAAGCAGGTTGTTTTTCTGGTACCTACCACCATCCTGGCTCAGCAGCACTATAATTCCTTTGTCAGCCGCATGGAAGACTATCCGGTAGAGATTGCCATGCTTTCCCGTTTCTGTACTGCCGGGGAAGAACGCAGGATCAAAAAGGGTCTGGCGGACGGCAGCGTCGACATTGTGATCGGGACTCATAAGGTCCTGTCAAAAACCATCAGATACCGGAATCTGGGCCTTCTGATCATTGATGAGGAGCAGAGGTTCGGTGTCCGGCAGAAGGAAAAGATCAAGCAGCTTAAAGAGGATGTGGACGTTCTGGCCCTGTCGGCCACCCCGATCCCCAGAACTCTTCATATGAGCCTCTCCGGAATCCGGGATATGAGCCTGCTGGAGATTCCGCCTGTGGACCGCCGGGCTATCCAGACTTATGTGATGGAGTATAATGAGGAGCTGATCAGGGAGGCCATAGAGAGGGAACTGTCCCGGTCCGGCCAGGTTTATTATGTGTATAACCGTGTCAGCACGATTCCGGATACGGCAGCCCGTCTGAAAAAACTGCTGCCGGGAGCGGCAGTGGAGTATGCCCACGGAAAAATGGGAGAGCGGCAGCTGGAGGATATCATGACCCGCTTTGTGGATGGGGAAATCGATGTCCTTGTGTCCACCACCATCATTGAGACCGGTCTTGACATCCCCAATGTCAATACGATCATTATTGAAAATGCGCAGCGATTCGGGCTGGCGCAGCTTTACCAGCTCCGGGGCAGGGTCGGCCGTTCCGGAAGGAGCGCCTATGCATTTCTTCTCTACAGGAGAAATGAGCTGGTGAGAGAGCAGGCTGAAAAAAGACTGAAGGCAATCCGGGAGTTCACGGACCTTGGAAGCGGATACAGGATCGCCATGAGGGACCTTGAGATCCGCGGTGCGGGCAATCTGCTGGGAGCAGAGCAGTCGGGGCATATGGAAGCCGTCGGCTATGAGCTCTACAACAGGATGCTGAAAGAAGCCATCGACGCCATGTCCGGAGAAAAGGAAGAAAAAGAGTTTATCACAACGGCAGATCTTTCAGTTGATGCCTATATTCCGGAAAGCTATATTGAAAACGAGACGGAAAAGCTCTACTGGTACAAGAGGATCAGTAATATCACTTCAGAAGAAGACCGGGCGGATATGATCGATGAAGTCACGGACCGCTACGGCGATCTGCCTTCTTCCATGCTGATGCTCATGGATGTGGCCCTGCTGCGCAGCAAGGCCCACGAAGCATTTATCAGCAGTATTGAGCAGAAGGGGGACAGGATCCGCTTTGTCATGTCGGACACAGCCAGAGTGCGTGTGGAGGAAGTTGACGGATTCATGAAGTCCTACCGGGGACGGATGAGGCTGGAACCCGGCACGGAGCCGGCCTTTGTCTGGGATGCCGGAAGAATGGGAAAAAAGGAGCTTTTAACCGGTATAGAAGAGGTGACGGCAGGAATAAAAGAATTGCTAGAATAGGCGTTTTAGTATATAATGACATGGAAATCATGTCAGCAACAGGAGGTCAATTAATATTATGAGACAAAAACGGATGAGAATCACCGGACTTTTGCTGGTTCTGGTCATGACAGCGGTCCTGGCTGCAGGATGCGGCCTTTCGGGATCCGGCGGAACAAAGACAAAAGACGGTAATAAAACACTCTTTAGCTATGACGGGACCAAGGTCACCCTCAAGGAAGCCTGGATCTACACCCGCATGCTGGGTGCCCAGTATGAAGCACAGTACAGCAGCTATTTCGGGCCGGATTTCTGGGGAATGGAAGTCAGCACGGATGAAGACGGAAACGGTGTGACATTTGAGGATATGGTGAAAGAGCAGGCCATCACCCAGATCAAGCAGATCATTGTCCTGAACAATAAGGCAAAAGAGATGAAGTGTTCTCTGACTGAGGATGAGAAGAAAGAATGCGCCAAATACGCAGAGGCATTTGTCAAGGATGAAACGGGAAATGCCATCCTCAAGGAGTGCGGCGGCAAGCAGGAGGACATGGAAAAGATCTACGAGGATAATAAACTGGCCTCCAAGGTACAGGAAGCCATGGTGAAGGACGTAGACAAGAAAGTCTCCGACGATGACGCAAGGCAGACAACTATCTACAGAGTGGTCTATCCTACCAGTAAGACTGACGAGAACGGTGAAACCGTGGAACTTGGCAAAAAGGAGAAGGAAAAGGCCAAAAAGGATGCCGAAGCAGCCCTGAAAGCTGTCAAAAGCGGCAAGAAGAAGATCGAAAAGGTTGCGGAAGAAGCCGGCTGGACCAACACAGATGAGACTTTTGCCAAAGGTCAGTCCGAGGAAGGCAAAGACTTTGAAAAGGATCTGAAGAAGGCCAAGGACGGAGATCTGCTCAACAAGGTTTATACCTGTGACCAGGGTTATGTGATCGCCAAGCTGGTCGCTTATACGGATAAGGAAGCGACAGAGGCAAACAAAGAGAGCATCATTGCCGGCAGAGAGCAGGAACTCTTCAATAAGACCTACAAAAAGTGGACAGACAAGCTGGAGAAAAAGTGGGATTTCAAAAAAGACGTGGATCAGGAACTTCTGGCACAGCTGGTACTCAGAAGTGCCGAGAGCACAGCGACCGAAGATGCCGCAGAGGAGACAGCTCCTGCTGAGGCGACCACGGGAAAATAGAACCACAGGAGCAAATGAATACATGAAGAAATTACCGGAAGAATTTCTGCAGACCATGCAGGAAATACTCGGTGAGGATTATAAGCCGTTCCTCGCAAGCTATGATGAGGAGCGGCATTTTTCTCTCCGGATCAACAAACTGAAAACAGATGAAAAGACTTTTGAAGAGAAGGCTCCCTTTCAGCTTGAGAGGATTCCCTGGATTGAAGGAGGCTACTATTACGGAGCTTCCGACAGACCGGCGGCTCATCCCTTTTATGCGGCAGGGCTTTATTATCTGCAGGAAGCCAGCGCCATGACTCCGGCTTCCCGCCTGCCTGTCCGGCCGGGGGACCGGGTTCTGGACCTTTGCGCCGCGCCGGGAGGAAAAGCTACGGAACTGGGTGCCCGCCTTGCCGGGCAGGGAATCCTTGTGGCCAATGATGTCAGCCGGTCCAGAGCCAGAGCCCTCTTAAGAAACATTGAGCTGTTCGGCATTTCCAATGCTTTTGTCACCAGTGAGAAACCCCACGTCCTGGCCGGACGCTTCCCTGATTACTTTGACAAAATCATGGTAGATGCGCCCTGCTCGGGAGAGGGCATGTTTTTCAGGAATCCGGAAGTCATTGATGCCTGGATGGAGAAAGGACCTGACTATTTTTCCGGGATACAGAAAGAAATCATTATCCGGGCTTCGGATATGCTCCGCCCCGGCGGAATGATGATGTATTCCACCTGTACCTTCTCCCCTCTGGAAAATGAAGCTGTTATCACGGATCTCCTTCTCAGACGGCCGGAGATGGAACTGGTGCCCATGGAGGATTACTGTGGATTCTCTCATGGACTTCCCGATTTTCGGGGAGAGCGCTTCCATCAGCAGATCGGTCTCTGCCGCAGGATCTGGCCCCACCGTATGCCGGGTCAGGGACACTTTATGGCACTTTTAAGAAAAAGGGGCGGAGGACAGGACAGAGTAAATGTATCTGAAAGCTTTTCCGGGAAACATAAGAAAGGGAAAACGGGCGGTCCCTGCAGGGATTGGTACCGTCATATACGGCTGAAGGATGCCGGCACGGTAAAAGACCTGGAAGCCTTTTTTTCAAAAGTAAAAAGACCCTTTTCTCCTGAGGAGATGGAAATACGGTCCGGCAAGCTCTACTATGTGCCGGGTGAGTGCGGGAAGATGACAGGGGGGCTGACTTTCCTGCGAAACGGAGTCTGCCTGGGCGAGTTGAAGAAGAACCGCTTTGAACCCTCACAGCCCCTGGCCCTGATGCTTTCGGAAAAAGACTTTGCGCCATCAATCTGCCTGGCGGGAGATGACCCGCGGACGGGACGCTATCTGAA
>CACZQE010000347.1 GCA_902783205.1 uncultured Lachnospiraceae bacterium
GCAGCCTGCTGCAAGGGACCGCTGATAGAAAAGGAGCCTGCTGAGGGCAGGGCACTCCTCCGCCTCCTGGATGCTGAGCATATCTGACGCCAGATTATCCAGCAGCACACGGTTGCCGGCTTTCAATTTCCGGTATTTCTCAATGAGAGACTGTTCTTGCCCAGAATACTTCTCGCCAGGCTCTTCCATAGCAAACAGTTCATAGAGGGATACGTCCAGCACATCACAGATCCCCGGGATCAGGTTTATATCGGGGCGGGATCTGCCGCTCTCCCAGTTGCTGATCGCGTTCGGAGTCACACCGATGACCTTTGCCATAGCTTTCTGCTCGATTCCTGCTTTTTCCCGATAGATCCTGATCTGCCTGCAGATCAGTGGGACAGAAGGTACCCGGACCGGCTTTTGCGTTTTCAGGTCGATGACGTTCCCGTCGTCAGGCGTTGAACGCCGGATGCTTCTTCTTGGCATGATCACTCCTTCCCGTCTTTCATTTTCCCGTATTGATAGTACTGATAATCAAAGAATAACACATATAATTATGCATGTAAACGAAAATAATATTTATTGACACAGTAATTATGTGTTATTATAATAGAACAAACGTTCTTCTTTGCTGGATACATGCTCCAGTGCGGCTGCGGGAGCAGGCCGGTGGTCTAGCAAAGGAAACTCACAAAAGAAAAATGATCGTACTTTCTGGGAGATGATGAAGATGACGAACGACTTGATACAAGATGATTTTTTCCCGGACGAAGGGTCAGCAGTTCCGGAGACAGAAGACTGCTCGGCAGATGCTGTACCCGCCGGTACCAGTCCGAAAAAGAGAAAAAAAGAGACAGCCGACGAGAGGGGAGGTAAATGTCTGTCGGACACTGCCCAGGAAATCATATTGGAAAAGAAGGAAGAAACAGCAGTTGTGGCGGAGAAAAAGCTGCTCCTTCCGGATGTCATTTCCATGACAAAGTATTTCTGTGACCACTACAGGCTGTCAATGTTTTCTTACCTGAACCGCTGCCTGAAAGACGGGGCACTTGAGCAGATTACAAAATTTCCATTCCAGGATACGCGGTTAAATAAGAACTCCTGCGAATTTAAGGAATTCTCATATTGGAGGATAGACAGGGAATCTTTCTATATGGATGTCTTTGTCCATCTTTCCCTTAAAACAGTCTTAGGGATCAGGGATTGGTACGGAACGCTTGTGATCAGCTGCGGATTTTCCGATGAAGAGGATGATGAAAATATCCCGGATCTTGAAAGAAATGATACCCTCCGGAACCGTCTGAAGGAAATCTTGGATGACGGCTTTTACTATTTCATGGAAGACCTTGTCGAGGGAAAGCCTGACCGGCGCAATTACCTGCGGTTAAGTCCCTTCCTCGTCCCGTATTACAAGAGCATAATGGTCGACAGTGTGACAGAAGAGATATTGAAAAAATATCTGCCGGAAGCCTTGTGGGACCCTTCAAAACGTGACGCGCAGGAACTGGCAAACAAGATGGGGCTGCAGATCCAGCTCCTTCCACTGTATGACCGTGAGAATGAAGCAGGTATTCTGTTCTTTAGTGCCGGCGAACTGAAAGTTCTGCCAAAAAACAAACCAATCGGGAATCCTCCCGTTACAGTCAAGATTCCTGCCCGCACGATTGTGATCAACGAATGCCATGACAGTCATGCTTATCCGCAGTTTGAGATCTTCCACGAATGCTTCCACTATGAAGAGCATTATCTTTTCTATCGGTTGCAGGGGTTGAGCTGCAATGATACAAAACGCATCAAAACGATCGAAGTATCTTCCGAAGATACCGCAGGAAGCAATTCCAGCTCCGGATGCGCAGCAGCGGCTGGCGAACAGGAAAAGGAATGCAAAGGGCAGACAGCAAAGAAAAGCTGGGCGGATCCGGTGTACTTTATGGAGAAGCAGGCAGACCGTGGAGCGATCGGCCTGATGATGCCGGCGACGCCAACCTGCAAGATGATCTTGGAGGGATGCAAGAAAGCCAGAGAAGAGGCTGCGCAGACTGCCGGCAGGTCCTTCCGACATACAGGTGAGCTATATGAACAGGTCGGATTAGAGCTTTCAAAGGTATTTCACGTGCCGCACTTTCGTATGCGGATGAGGATGATCCAGCTTGGTTTTGTCGAAGCCAGGGGTGCCCTCAACTATGCGGATAGACAGATGATCGAACCGTTCGCCTTCGATACGGATGCGTGGCGTGAAGTCACCCACACCTTCGTGGTGAGTGGAAAGGCCGTAGAAAAGATGATCTCGCAGAATGCCGATTTTAAGAACATTATGCAGAGCGGGGAATATATCTATGCAGACGGTCATGTGGTTAGAAACGATCCTCGATATGTAAGGAAGGTATCAGACCGGGAACACGGGAACTGCCTGCTGCTCACGGACTGGGCAAACAGCCATGTGGATGCGTGCTGCCTTCGCTTTGTCCGCGTCTATATACAGAAGGGACTTGGAAGATATGAGTTTGGCCGCATGTACTACGATACTGAGTACATTGCGCGGACCAAATTCTATGTCAATGA
>CACZQE010000348.1 GCA_902783205.1 uncultured Lachnospiraceae bacterium
AGTCTTCACCATCAAGGTAACGGACGCTCAGATCAAAACTACCGTCAAGAGCGCCAGCGGCGATCTGTATGAGATCATCGTGACCTATAACGACACGGCAGAGATTCCAGACGATGCAGAACTGCTGGTGCGTGAGATCATGAGTAATGAGGAAAGCTATCAAAATAACGTAGAAAGGGCTAACCAGGAACTGTTAACCCAGGAAAAAGCAACTGTAGATAATCCAGTTCAGTTTGACATTTCTATCATTTCTGTGGATGGTGAAATTATTGAACCAAGAGAGGGAAGCCTTGTAAGTGTTGAGATCAAAATGGTTCCAGAGATATTCGAAACAAGGAGCACTGAAGGAGAAAACAATGATCAAACATCGAATCCGCAAATCTGGCTTTATGGCGGTGATGTAGATATTGAAGGCGATGGATCAGAGAAACAATTCACTGTGGTTCATATGGTGAATGACGAAGACGTTGAGGTTGTCGAAAATGTCGTTAGTTCTGTCGGCGAAGATGATCGTATAGTACTCCAGTTTGAAACAGAATCCTTCTCCGCTTTTATGGTAGCTTATGATACAGATTGGAGTCAATTCCCGAGTACATTGTATGTTGGAGATGAAATCTATCTATACAATTGCGCAGATGTTTGGGCAACGGGTATCGGCCCGATAATTGATGAAATCAAACATGATAACGATGCGGTCCTCAAAGTCGTAGTAGCGAAAAATCCGGGAGAATTCTACTTTTGCAATAAAAACGATTGGAATAACGGTAATCCTTACAATTATCTTAAAAAAATCACTATAGAAGCTGCTCCAGGAGGAACACATCCTGGAACGATAGGTACAGTCGAAAACTCAAAATTTGGTATCGATTTAAACATATTCAAATATGACCTGACGGGTAAGCTTGACGACAGATTTAACAATAATGATTATCCAAATAATACGTATACATATTTCGAAAATGTGGGGATAAACGACGGTCATACTCTCAAATTCTGGGGCAGCGGCGTTACTAGCGGCAATTATAATACCAAGTATAATGGATATACGGCAAGTTCTGTGAGCAGTGAAATGGTTAAGATTGGTCTCTCTAACGGGAGAACAGGATACCCTGTGCTGTACGATGGCTCGAATCTTGAATATCTGTTCTCACCATCAGATGGAACAGATAAGGAAGCATATACAGGTGCAGACAGGCTGTTTAAAAAGGACGGAGATTATTACATCTATAATAGTAACACAAACTATGCCTGGCTAAATACGACCACAAAGAAATTCGAGGTATATGGAAGCACATACTATCAGAAGAGCGGAAGCGAATACGGGTCTGATGCATCATTTAGTGAGGGGTCCTATGCAGGCCAACGCAAACCAATAGGCTTCTTCCCCTTCCATGAATATACTAGTTCTTATGATCAATATGTTAACTGGAATAAGAGTCTGAAACATCATTTCGGCCTTTCTATGAGCGTTGATTTCACGTTACCCAAGGATCCGAAGGCTGTGACAGACAGCCAGGGTAATCCCATCGTCTTTGAATTCAGCGGAGACGATGATATGTGGGTGTTCGTCGACGGCAAACTGATCATGGATATCGGCGGTATACATCAGCCGATAAACGGCACAATTAATTTCCGAGACAGGATTGTTACAGTCAATGGAAGTACCCAGATGAATACTCAGACGTTCAACGACAGGTTCCCAGACCTGTTTAACGGCGATAAACATACGCTGCAGGTATTCTATTTGGAGCGTGGCGGCTGCGACTCCAACTGTATGATCAAGTTTAATCTGACACAGTATGGTAAACTGGATCTTCTCAAAAAAGGTGAGAACGGACAAAAACTTGAGGGTGCAATTTTCGGCCTCTATAAGGATCCTGAGTGTACACAGCTCCTGACTGAAGTGCTGAAGAACGGCGTTTCCCAGGAGTTCATCGCTGTATCCGGCAAAGACGGTCGCGCTGTTTTTGAGGGTATACCTCTTGGTACTTATTATCTGAAAGAAATTCAGGCTCCGAACGGATTTGAACTGGAGAAGCCGCTTACGGTCAACGTGTTTTCTGATAGTGAGAACGGACCTGTGCATGTTGTCGTTACGGTGGATAACCAGGTTGTGGACAATGCGCATCCGGCGAATATTGTCAACAAAAAGAAGAGCATTACGGTTGAAAAAGAATGGTATCTGAAACCTGCCAACGGCGGAACACCGATCCTGATGCAGGGCGGAAATCCGGTTTCCATGCAGCTGTACCGTTCGAAGTATCCTCTGAGCACAAATGGCAGTGGAACTGATGTTACCATAACAACTAATGGCAGCAGCAAACCGATTACCCTTACCGGTGATATAAATTCCTGCAAAACAGGTGACACGATCAAGATCACCGTTACATCCGGGAAGCATTGCCAAATTAAAATGGATTACATTGATGCGAACGGTTATCATGGAGACGGAGCCTTTGGCATATTCGACGTTTCGCCGAACTCTTCCAAGAGCGTTATCAAGACTATTGGAAGCGGCTTTACAGAGGTTAATTTCGGAACCTGGAATGATAATGTCAAAGCAGGAGACTGCACGATCGATATCAAGGTTATCCGGAGATCTGTTACTTCCAGTGTTCCGACAGGAAAAGACCCTGTAGATGCCCCGTTTGTACTTTCCAGCCAGAATGGATGGACGAAGACCTTTACCGGACTAGACGGAACCGATCCGACGGACGGTGCGGAATACTATTACTTCTTTGAAGAACAGGGAGCAGCTGCTGATACTCAGTATATTGAGCGTACTGAAACTGACGGCACGACCGTATGGACGGTTAAAAACTATACGGATGAGCTCGGTCAAACGGTCAAACTGCGCAAGCGGGCGATTGTTTCCAAAGTGCCCATTGCAGGAGCCGGTTTCCAGATTTTCACGGAGAATCCTGATCAGAATCCAAATGCAGAACCGATTGCGATCACTGAGCAGCTGATCAGTGACTGGATGATTAAGACCAATGAGATGTCCTGGTCTGATGACGGGAAAACACTGATTTCTGATAGCTCCGGCCGTTTCTACAGCGGATTCCTTCCTGTTGGAGAATATTATATCAAGGAAACCATACCGCCGGAAAATTATATAGTGGACAATACCGTTCACGCTATTCGGATTACATCTACCGGTATGGATATCTTGACGAACGGGGTTTGGGTGCCCAGGCAGCAGTCAGGCAGCGGAGACTATTATGAGCTTTATATTGACAATATTCCTACTACGTCCATCACAGTGGAAAAAGTTTGGGCAGATCACGCTGATCAACAAGTCACACTAAAACTGATCAGCTACAAGAAGGGTGCGGCCGGCCAGACAGAACAGCCTTCTGACGGAAATGCTTCTGTGATCCTTTATATTCACGACACTAATCAGAGGGAAAAGACAAGCAACACCGGTTATACATTAAGCGTACCGAAGGGTTCATATGTAAATTTATCATATTCAACTTTTAGAATGAGTTCTAACTGGACAGCGGATCCATATTGCGAGCTGTATTATTGGGATGAAGGAGAACCTAATAATGTTAATGATGATCTATGGGTATCGGATGGAACACTTAATGAACAAGGGCCACTGAATAATAAACAGGTTTATATTGGTAATAAGGACGAATATTGCATTCTGATAAAAATTACTCAGACGAATAAACAATATGGAACATACAGTCTTACATCCTCTAATTCTTCAAGTGATACCACAGGAACCGGAACGCTTCATGCCCCGAGTGGTTAT
>CACZQE010000349.1 GCA_902783205.1 uncultured Lachnospiraceae bacterium
CGGAACTTCTCTCTGGGAAGATAATACTCGGAAGTGTAGAAAGCGGTCTTTGCCATAAAGCTTCCGGCCAGCTCTCCCATCTTCTCAAAGGTCATGTTCCTGTTCAGAGAGAAACGGGCGATATTGAGGTTCGACACATCCTCCATGACGAAAAGGCAGTTTTCCTCATCGATGAAGTAAAGACGCGGCACACAATCCGGCATGATGGCTCCGAATATCTTCATGCAGTCATACTCAAGAGGATTTCGCTCCACCACCATGGGATACTGCGTCATGCGTCCGTAAGGCAGACTCTGCTTTAAAACCAGGGCATAGTTGTCCGTTCGGACACGGAAAATGAAATTCACATAACCGTCTCCGTCTTCCTCCGGCGTTCCTTCCCCTACCATGGAGATCACTGCCGGCTTCGAATCATCCAGATCCGGCAGACGGCTTTTCAGATATGAAATTATGTTCTCCTTGGTAATGACAGTCATCAGAATCTATCCATCCTAGAAATTGTATTTGCTGTAATCCGTTTCGGGATCGTCAAACATTTCAAACGCTTCACAGACAGAACTGGTCTTTTGGTTCATGCCGGTTCTCTCCAGTACAGTGGAAACAGCTGCTGCCATCTGGGAAATCGTCCATTTCTCTTTTGTTCTGGCAGATACTCCGCCGGGAGTGTTGGTGCTGTCCCAGGATCCCTGTGTGGAAGCGGAAGCTTTCGGCTTCTCATCCTTCTTCCAGGATGCCGGTGTGGATGTGGAAGCTCTTACCGGCTTGGGTCTTGCAACATTTCCGAACTGTACCTGTTCGCTGACCAGTTGACGTACCATTTCCTCTAACTTTTTCTCGTTCATTTCCATTATGTAGCAACTCCTTTCTGCTGTATCTTTAATACGATATACGCATTCTTTATGAAAACATAGTAATCCAAATGTATTATAACACTAATATCGAAAAAAACCTACTGCCTTTAACGGTCTTTTGTGAAAAAATAATTGTCCCGGCTCAATTTCCGGGACAATTATTTGTCATAGCCGATATAAACGTCTTCTTACACATAAAAAATCCCGGTTCCGTAAAAGAACCGGGATCAACTATGCCCAGAACCGGAATCGAACCAGTGACACGAGGATTTTCAGTCCTCTGCTCTACCAACTGAGCTATCTGGGCCCCTGCTGCATGAAAGCAACGAGGATATTGTAGCGGATTCATCCTGCTTTGTCAAGACATTACACGCTTGACTATTTCAGCCAGCACCTCTCTCTGATGTTCCAGATAGACTTCTTCGGCTGCCAGTCTGACCTCTTCTCTCTCACACTCATAAATTCTAATCCTGTTCACTGCTTCCATATTGGTCAGGCGCGGTATGACAGCCAGATTAACCGGTGTATCCTTGAAAACAGATGCAAGTCTCTCCAGCTTGCTCTGATCATCGATCAGCATGGAAGCAGCCACGCGAACATCATCAAGCGGTGCTTCCCGGGCAATCTTATAGAGTTCATCCTGATCAGTAATCTTTTTTACAGCTTCTATCGCCTTTTCCTTTTTCTTTACATTCTTCGTCATCCAGACCGGGGAGAAAAGTCCCATATATATTCCTCCTTTTGCATCCGGAATTTTCTCAGATGCCCTATTTCGCGTACCGGTTCATCCAGTCGCCAAGTTTTGAAAAAGCTTCCTTGTTCAAACTGTAATGGATCCATTTACCTGATTTTCTGGCGTTAACAACACCTGCCCGCATCAGCAGTTTCATGTGGTGTGACAATGTGGACTGCCCGAAGTCCATGACTGCAAGAAGCTCTGTGGCGTTATACTCTTTCTCCCGCAGCAGATCCACGATCCGCAGACGGTTTTCATCAGACATCGCCTTCAATACCCTTGCATGAATAACATACTCTTTATTATCCATAATTCCTCTCCCGAATGACGTGTGTTTTTAATGGGTTTCCGCGTGGTTAAAGGGTTTTCACGCGGTCAGATTACCCAGATTCCTTCTTCGTTTTCTATGCTCTGCAGCTCTATCGTCTTATCCGATCCCTTAAACTGGAGTTCAGGATTCTTAACTACTACCTTGGTGTAGGCCGGTACAGACTTGGTCACAAAGGCGCCGCCCGATACAATGGCTCCTTCGCCGATCACTGTTTCGCCGCCCAGAATGGAGGCGCCGGAATATACCGTAACATTATCTCTGATCGTGGGATGTCTCTTCTTGCCCCGGAGCTGCTGTCCGGCACGGGTGGAAAGAGCGCCCAGAGTAACACCCTGGTAGAGCTTGACATGATTTCCGATCTCCGTTGTCTCACCGATTACTACGCCCGTACCGTGATCGATGAAGAAATATTCGCCGATGGTGGCGCCGGAGTTGATATCAATACCGGTCCTGCTGTGAGCGTACTCAGTCATGATCCTGGGCAGAAGAGGTACCTCCTGCACGTAGAATTCATGGGCGATCCTGTATACAAAGACCGCAAAAAGTCCGGGATAGGAGAAAACCACATCCTCCCTGCTCTTGGCAGCCGGGTCTCCGTCATACCCTGCCTCCACGTCTTTCAGAAGCATCTCATAAACGTGGGGGAGCCTGCGGAAGAAGTTGGCACAGATTTCCTCTGCCCGATCTTCAAGCTTGTCCCCGGAGGCATCATCGCCCGCCCGGAATGCAAGGGCCGCCCGGACCTGGCCTTTCAGCTTCACATAGATATGGCTCAGCTGGTCGCCGACAAAGAAATCCGGCGGTACCACTGTAATATTTTCGTCACCGAAAAATCCCGGAAACATTACCCGGCGAAGGTCTTTAAGAATCTCTATGGTCACTCCCCGCGAAGGCAGATTTTTACTTCCTTTGGATACAATATAGGGAGTATCCAGGATCTGCCCGGTGATACCGGCGGAGGCATCGAGAATCAGTTTTCTCATATAATCCTTCATACTTTGGCCCTCCTGTCAGAATCCGCCGCCCGTAACATCCATGGCGGAATTGTCCGCGCTGGCTTTTCCTGATGCGCCGCACCAGTTGCAAACGATCTTTTCGGATCCGTCATAGCAGCTGACCTTGCCGCAGCTGCCGCATACAAAACATTTGCGGGCTCCGCAGTAAGGGCATCCCGGGTACTCTTCTTCTGTCAGAAAAGTTCCGCTGAAAGTAGTTTTGTCGAACTGTTCCTTTTTGGCCACATCCTCCTTCAGAGGAAAAGCCCAGGTACGGATCCAGTCCATGTCCCGCTTTTCGATCCGGATTCCATATAATTGACTGTCCCTGCACTTGGCAAGGATCACACTGGCTTCTTTTTTCATATGCCGGTCTCCTCCTGTCCTTATTGGTCTAAGTCCGGTATATCATAGCGATGGAAATGTCATCCCCGCTTCCGTCCTTTGTTCTTTTCGCAAAATTCCTTTCCAGACTTTTCTTTGCCTGATCAGGGTCATCCAGAAGCTTCAGGATCAGCCCGTGATATTTAAGAAAATCTTCCTCGCTGGCAAAGGATTTAAAGAGGCCGTCCGTCGATACGAACATGCCCCGGATCTCCTCTTTTGTGTACCAGTGCTCGAAAAAGTGGAGAGCGTTGGTATTACACAGAGAAGATGTATAATTGGCATGGGCATTGGAATCTTCCACAGGGATGAAAAGGCGGTTTTTATCATCCAGAACGACAAGCCCGCCGTCTCCCAGCACTATCCCGAAGGAAAACTCCTCACCCATGACAGCCGCCAGAACGGTACTGCCATAGATGACCGGCACGGATCCCGGTTTCTTTTCCTCTTTCAGGATCTCCTTTTCCTCATCCGTCAGAGGATTCTCCCGATGGAACTCCTCCACCGCTTCCCTCCATTTCATGAGGATCTGTTTCTCCATCTGGATCAGGATAAATTCCGGATGGCGCAGAAACTGCTTGCGGAAGTCAGGTCTTGCCATATATTTGGATATGAGCCCTGCCGTGATCTTAACGGCGATGCGCGATCCGGCGTCGCTTCTGAAATGCCTCCTGCTTCCGTGCCCGTCCGCCACGACGGCAATGGCAAAATCATCTCCGTCAAACACGCCGGAACTGTCCTGGCACACTATGCCCTTTTCTATATGTGAGAATCCGGTCACTGTCGTGTTGATTCCCTGAATCATTTTTACCATCCCTCGTCAAAATCGATGTCAAGATCGTCAAGGCTTTCTATATCCTCCAGGATATCTTCTTTCATCTCCTGGACCGCCTCGATCATCTGTGCTTTTTTAGTCCCGGCAACTTCCTCCTCCGTACGCTCCCTGGACGTATCCGTCAGCACCATACTGGAAGAACCGATTTTGGAAGATGTCACGGCAATCTCGCGGACCAGTTTCTTTAACATGTCAGCGCCGAAAGCCTGAAGGACCAGTTCATCATCATCCGTAAACTCTTTTAAGACATCCAGATCCACGCTTGATCCGATCGCCAGAGCCACTTTAAGGCCGTAGCGGAACCAGCGGTTCTTCTTGAGCTGCTCAATTCCCTTCCTGTAATTGTCCGTCGGATAACCGTCCGTGATCAGAAAGATTACGGGAGCGAAGGACAGGGACGGAGCCTTTAAGAAGCTGTGCCTTGACAGCTTTGAAGCAAGTTCTTCGCATGCTTCCCCCAGATCCGTTACACCGTCTGCCTGCAGAGGAGTCCAGGTCTGGTACTCCTCGATCCGCACCGGCTCGGGTGTGATCCACTCAAAACCGGATGAGAAGGACATGACCGCAATCTTCACGTCTGTTCCTGCTTCTCCCACGCCGATCAGCTCCGGAAGAATATCGGACATGACACTGTTCAGGGACTCCAGTTTACTTCCCTCCATGCTGCTGGAGGTATCAACAAGGAAAAACAGCACCATACTCTTTTTGGCGGGCGGCATGGTATCCAGAGGATCAAATGTGTCAGCCGCCGGTATACTACTCTGCTTGCTCATGGTTATCGTCCTCACTTTCTTCAGAAAAAGCTGTCATCCGGAGAGTCCAGTCTTCACCCCTCTCAAAGCGCAGGGTCATGCCGCTCCAGATGGGAATTGCCATTCCTTTTGTGATCTCTTTTGTCTCTCTATTGGGGAAAAATCCCCTCCATACGCCGTCACTTACATTCTTTATTCCAAACAGGCCTTTACGGTTGCGGTTTTCCACCACCTGACCGGTCACTGTTTCAGTATCAAAGGCATTCAGGCCGGTCTGACACTCATAAAGCCTGGCTCCCGCCGACAGTAGAATCCAGTCCAGACCGTCAGACATGGGATAGTAGACTTTGCCGCATCCCGGGCAGACCCTGGTTCCGTCCTCCTTGGAGATCAGCTTTGCCGAATAGCCGTGGAAGCCGCAGCTGCAGTCCTTGTAATCCATCATCAGGCGGACGACACTCTGTTTCCAGTCGATCTCCGTCGGGCGCAGATGGATCAGGCTGCCTCCTGAAAGAAAGGCTTTCTGAAACATTTTGCCCAGATCCTCCGGGTACTCCTTCCAGAAGCGGATCAGCTTGTCCTGGATCCCCGGCACCGGCGAATTGTCATGGGAGCCCGGTTCCATGCAGAAAATCCCTTCTCTGGCACGGAAGAGTTCCTTTTCGGCCGGGGAGAGGAAACAGTGATTTACCATCAGTTTTCCTTCAAAAGGCGACCCTGTATGGTAAAAGTATTCAAAAAGAAATACCGCCATGAAATACCAGTCTGTCTCCACAGTCCAGCAGGCAGTTTCCCTGCCTTCCTCATCGCCGCTCAAAGCCTCAACCAGCTCCGGAGCCAGGAACTCGTTCATGACCGCCGCATCCGGCTCAACTGCCGTCCCTTCGGCCGCCACAGCCGCATCTGCCCTGACGTGCAGATCGCCGCATGCCGGATCAAAATAAAAGGCATCCGGATCAGACGATCCGTAAACCATTCCCCGGCTGTGCAGGTCCGAGAAGTAGCCGGCAAAATGCATGGCCCCTTTGTGGAGGGCATCCATGGAGGAAAAATACACTGCCTTTGCCCTGACCTGGCCTTCCGGCCCGGGCAGGACGGCTGCCTCCTCGCAGATTTCCCGCAGGCAGACCCACTCTTTTCCGTCTATTACTTTCATATGCAGATCTTCCCCCTGACACCGTCATCAAACTCTATGGAAAGTTCTTTCCAGACCGGAACCGTTTTCCCGGGGCCTACTTCCCTGACACTCTGATCGGGAAAAACCGCTTTCCACACCTTGCGCGACTGATTCCTGATGCCGAAGAGGCCTCTCTTGACACGGTTCTCGATCACCACGCCGGTGACAGTTTCAAAATCATCGTTATTTCTTTCGGTCAGGCACCGGTA
>CACZQE010000350.1 GCA_902783205.1 uncultured Lachnospiraceae bacterium
GTGAAGAAGGAGGAGTCATGGATAAGGGAACTATCATCAGGAAACTGACAAGCAGGAAGCTGTGGACCGCAGTCGCTTCCTTTGTGGCCCTGCTCATTGTAGCGGCAGGCCATACGGAGAGTGAGGCTGCCCAGATGACCGCTATCATCATGGCTGGAGCGTCCGTCATCGCTTATATCGTGGGCGAAGGTCTGGTGGACGCGGCGAGGGAGGAAGGCGGTGAGGCAGATGAGTAAGCAGGACTTTATCAGGGAGATCGCCGGTTATATACAGAAGATCGCACCGGAATACGATATCAGGGTGAACAGCCCTGTTATCGCCCAGGCTATCCTGGAGTCTGCCTTCGGTGAATCGAAGCTGTCTGCCGTTTACCATAACTATTTTGGCCTGAAATGCGGTACCGCCTGGAAGGGAAAGAGCGTCAACATGAAGACCCAGGAGGAGTATACGCCCGGGACCAAGACGACTATCCGGGACAATTTCCGTGTCTATGGATCGATGGAGGAAGGCGTCCGCGGCTACTTTGAGTTCATCCAGATGGAGAGGTATCGGAACCTGAAAGGCATCAAGGATCCTCAGGAGTATTTGGAGACCATCATCAAAGATGGATATGCCACTTCTTCTTCCTATGTAGGGAACTGTATGTCGCTGATCAGGGAGTACGGTCTGACAAAGTATGATGGATCAGGTAAGGCGTTGGAGACCTCTGGAAAAAAGCGGACTGCTGCGGATTACCTTGCTGTATGGCATTCCTGGCTTGGCTGGTCTGAGAGCAATGGAAGATACAAGCAGATTATTGATATCTACAACGACCATAAGCCGCTGGCCCAGGGCTATAAGCTCAAATACACTGACCAGTGGTGCGATGCTACAGTATCGGCGGCAGCCATTCAGGCCGGCATGGTCGACCTGATCGGTACAGAGTGTGGCGTCGAGAGGCATGTGCAGATTTTCAAGGAAAAGGGTATCTGGATCGAAGACGGTACTATCACACCGGAGCCCGGATATATCATTGTCTTCAACTGGGGAGACAGTTCTCAGCCGAATGACGGGTTCTCCGATCACATCGGTGTGGTGGATCATGTGAAGAACGGTACCATCACCTGTATCGAAGGCAACCGGAACGACGCGGTCAGCTACAGGTCCATCCCGGTCGGATGGGGCTATATCAGAGGATATGCTGCTCCGAAGTATGATAAAGCTGACAGTATACCGGCTGGGGAGCAGAAGAGTCCTTCCGCAGGGGCTCCCAGCAAGGAGGTCAAATGCAAAGGACAGGTCACGGCCAGTATCCTTAATGTCCGCTGCTGGGCAGGTACAGAGCATCCTAATATCAAAAGCATCCCGTATCTGAAATACGGAACGACTGTTGAAATTTGCGATATGGTAAAAGCATCGGACGGGTCGGACTGGTACTATGTCCTGATCGATGGAAGGATCTACGGATTCGTAAGCGCAAAATACATCAGAAAGATTTAAAGCCTGGGAGAGATCCCGGGCTTTTTTAATGGGAGGAATTATGGGGAAGACATATTTACAGAGATCCGCTGAGAACGCGGAAAAGGTATACAGGAAAGTGGTCGAGCTCAGATGTGTCCATGAGGGAGCTCAGAAAGATATCCGGACTTATGACCAGATGGTCGCCAAGAAGGCGGTCAGCTGTACCAGGGGCGTTTCCATCATCCTGCAGCTCTCCGGCTGCCTGGATAAAGGGAAATTGGTGGGGCATACTCCGGCGACAAAGGACGACGGGGCCAGCAAAAAGAAGCGCAGTGACTTCATGTATGGGGAAGCCAACCTTAAGCACTGCAGGGTCTACGATACTAACTGCAGGCTGTCCCAGCTGCCTGAGCGGTTCCTGAAGAGAGGGGTCGTGATGATCCAGAACAGCAATATCTTCGTGTGCGACGGCAGGCACAGCGACGGCAGGATCTGGTTCTGGTCTACCAATGGGGAGAACATGACTAAGCTCTCTGATGGCAAGTCTCACTACTGCAATTACGGGGGTATCCACCGGACGAACGGATATCCGGCCGGAGCCAAGATCAGGGTGGTCATTGTGCCGGACGGCATGACAGATACCCATCTGGCGGCAGAGTGTTTCCTTGGCCTCCACGGCAATGGGGCAGCCAGGAAGAAGGATCTGGGTTCGGATTACAGTGCGGTCCAGAAGATCGTCAATGAGCTGGCGAAGGATGAGAAAAAGCTCTTATGGGCAATGGCGGATTATGTCCTGAACGACTATGCCGGCAACGGACAGGCGCGTATCGACCTTCTGAAGGAATACTATGAACCGGTCCAGGAGCTTGTGAACAAGGTGGTAGAAGCAGCAAAACAGATCTGCTCTAAGGACAATCCTTACGGCAATGGTGATGAGAGGATCCGGAAGCTGACAGAAGCCGGCCTTGACTACGATGTGGTGCAGGGTTATATCAACCGGAATATAGACGAACTTCTGAGGAAGTGATTGCTTTTGTGCGAAACTCCCAAAAACGCCATTTTCGTTGTTTTGTGTGTGAAGACAGTTACATGATCCTTTAAGAGCATGTTAGTATCCAAGGCACAAGAGAGCAGCCATCAAGGAGGGATCATGTTCAGCAGGAATGACATGGACTATGTGAGAAAGATACCCGGATATATCATCTATCAACTTAACGGGCATGATGCTTGGATAAGAAGTGTGGTCACAGGCCATGACTGGCTCATCATTTCTTCTTATGATTGGCCTTCCTGTACAATCAGGCACAGGCACTCACCAAAGGACCCTTACCATATACAGAGGGGAAGGTACAGATCCCTGAAGGACGCTATGGACTATATCAAAGGGCACGATGAATGGTATGCTGAGAACAAAATGAAATAGTAGTTGCGTAAGGCTGTGGACCAGTACCGATGTATTTCGGCGGCTGGTCTGCAGCCTTTTTTTAGTGCCAACTTCTGCAAATATTTTTGTAAAAATCATTCATTTCTGGGCGTAGGAAGGCAGAGGGACAGATAGGTTCCCTCAGAA
>CACZQE010000351.1 GCA_902783205.1 uncultured Lachnospiraceae bacterium
AACAGGAAATGTAATTAAGGTTCAGAAGCGTTGGATTGGAATTGATCCCGAGAGCGCTCCCCCTGTGACCATTAAGCTGTACAGAATGGAAGTTGATGCTAATGGTAACCGTGTTTGGAACACTTCGCAACAAGTTGGCGATGATATTGTCTTAAATAGTACAAATAGTGTTAGCGGCACAAGCTGGTGGGAAAAGGATATCCCATATCCATCTGATCATCCTTCAGATTCTACACATAAGTATTACTATTACCTGACTGAAGAGAATATTAACAGGTCAGGACACAATGCTTACAATAATCCAAAATTCTATAAAATAGTTGGGGATGAAGTGATTTCTGATGAAGAAGCTTACAATGCAATTCAGAATCCAAGAGAATTTGGCTTTAAGAATTATGATCAATTAACGGATAAAGATAAACAGGGAACCAGCACCATCGAGGACACAACCTTAATGGTGATGAATACCCCGACCCAGACTTTTGATCAGCCTGACTGGAAAAAAAGGTGGTTTAAAAGAAATCAAGATGGCTCCATAACGGAGATAACGAATAATAATGATACATCTGTAATGCAGTACGCGGTTGGTCTGCAGATTTATCAAAAAGCAAAAAACGGAGATGGGCATCTGTTTCCATTTACAGGTCCGTTCTATATTTCCGAGAACGATGATGTAATCCAGGGAAAGGTTATCTATTCAGAGGATAATACATTTATCCTTAATCGGATGGATTTGGATAATGGCAAATGGAGATATGTTTTTGTCAAAGATAGTAATAAGACAAGCCACGGGCTTCCATCTGGATTTCCTAGTGGAGGATTCGATTCTAACGGGCAATGGGTAGAATATGAGTATGTAATAAAGGAAATCGGTGTTTTCACTGGTGATCATGCCACTTCAGCAGAGCAGCTTACGAGAGTATTAGACTATACGAACGTTAAGGACTGGCAATTTGCAAACGGTCAAACATCAGGTGATAAAATGACCGGCATCAATTACCCTGCAGGAAAGCTTTCTGTTACCAAGAAATGGACCGGTGATACACCAGGAAGTAAGGTTTATTTCAAAGTGTTCCGGGACGGAACAGATATAACTGAGGAAATAATTGCTGACCCGGAAAGCTATGGCCTGACAGTGCATGACACGTTTGTCGACAGTACAAATCCTGGACATAACAGCCTTATTGTGAAGTCAAAACTGGTAACTGTTGGAGAAGAACAGCAGGTTCAGTGGCAGGAGTGTTTGATTCAGGGTCTGCAAATGGCATATTTCAATAACGGAGTCAAAGGTGCAGACTGCGAATATTCTATTCAGGAGATTGGCTATTCTGAAGCGGACGGAACAGATCACTGGGACGGCGATGCTATCATGGTTCAGAATCCGGATGGCACTGAAGTAGATAGCGGTTACGTCTTCCATATAGGAGATATGTTGACCGGTTATCAAGTGAATAATGCGGCATCTGAGTCTCAAGACGCGAATGGTAAAAGTGCAGAGACTACGCTTGCAGATACTGACGGCGGAAGAGTACAGATCAACAACAAAGATGATGAACCGAAGTTTAAGAACTTTGAGTTTACAAAAATCTGGCAGGATCAAACAGGGAATTTCCTGACTTGGCCGGATGACATTAAGACAATTACAGTTGACTTGTATATTGGTGATACCAAGGTCGTGGAAGGAATTACACTGTTTTTGACAGCGTCGGCTGAAGGGGCATCTCAATCATTTGAGTTGGACGGGTATACATATCAGTGGACTGTAACGACAGATGCATCCGGAAAAATCTATGGCTTTAAAGTATTCAATCTTCCGGCGAAGTATAACAGTCAGGATGCAGTGTATTTTGTAAAAGAAACAGGGCTTTCGGAAGATTATGAGGTGAGCTATGGATCAATAACGGAGCAAACCATAACTGAAGGAGACGATACAACTACCAGAAAGGTGTTCAATGCCTTTGTAGATATAGACAAGGCAGGGGACGGAACTGTCATACGGAACATGAAACTTGACCAAGGTGTTGAACTTCCGTCCACCGGCGGCCCCGGCACTCACTTGTTCTACCTTCTCGGCAGCGCATTGGCAATTTTTGCAGTGGCACTGCTTGGGATGAGACGGATCAGACATTGAAGGTACTGGATTTACATCCCATGGATGGATCAGAACCGGAAATAATATCCTTGCCCTAAACGAGGACATCAATAAGGTTAAGCATTACAATGGGCAACTATCGCAAAGCGGGATAATACCGCTTTGCGATCGGTTGTCCTAAGGTGCGTTAATAAAGAAACAACGATTTTTGTATATTTGGATATTTGAATACAAGCGAAAGTGAGATCTGCCATCATGAGTACAATGAA